>QIMA01000171.1 GCA_003233535.1 Rhodanobacteraceae bacterium | reverse complement strand
CAAACGGATCCTGTTCCAGCTGCTTGAGGCCCAGCGAAATACGCTCGCGTTCCGGGTCGACTGCCAGCACCACGGCCTCCAGATCTTCGCCCTTCTTGAAGTTGCGAACCAGCTCTTCGCCGGTGCCCTGCCAAGAAATGTCGGAGAGATGGACTAGTCCGTCGATGCCACCGTCCAGGCCAACAAAGATACCGAAGTCGGTGATCGATTTGATCTGACCGGTGACCTTGTCGCCCTTCTTGAAGATCGCAGCAAAAGCTTCCCACGGATTCGGCGAGACCTGCTTCATGCCCAACGAGATACGCCGACGTTCTTCGTCGATATCCAGAACCATGACCTCGGTCTCGTCGCCAATCTGCACGACCTTGCCCGGGTTGACGTTCTTGTTGGTCCAATCCATTTCGGAAACGTGGACCAAGCCTTCGACGCCTGGCTCCAGCTCAACAAAGCAACCGTACTCGGTGACATTGCTGACCTTACCGATCAGACGGCTGCTGGCCGGGTAACGACGGGAGATGTTCACCCACGGATCGTCGCCCAACTGTTTGAGGCCCAGCGAGACACGGTTGCGTTCGCGATCGAAGCGCAGCACGCGCACTTCCAGCTCTTGCCCAACTTCCACCACTTCGGACGGATGGCGCACGCGCTTCCATGCCATGTCGGTGATGTGCAACAGACCGTCGATGCCGCCGAGGTCGACGAACGCACCGTAATCGGTGAGGTTCTTGACCACACCCTTGAGCACGGCGCCTTCTTTCAAACGCTCCATCAATTGCTCGCGCTCGGCCGAGAACTCGCTCTCAACCACGGCACGACGCGACACGACCACGTTGTTACGCTTGCGGTCGAGCTTGATGATCTTGAATTCCAGGTCCTTGCCTTCCAGATAAACCGGATCGCGGACTGGACGAATGTCGACCAGCGAACCCGGCAGAAATGCACGGATATCGCGAATGTCGACGGTAAAACCACCCTTGACCTTGCCGCTGATGCGACCAGTAACGCTGGCGTTTTCTGTGTGGGCTTCTTCCAGTTCGTCCCACACCATGGCCCGCTTGGCTTTCTCACGGGATAGTCTGGTTTCGCCGAAACCATCTTCCAGCGCTTCTAGTGCAACGTCTACCGAGTCACCTACCTCAACCTCAAGGTCGCCGTTCTCATCTCTAAACTGCTCGATCGGGACAATGCCTTCGGACTTCAGCCCGGCATTGATAACCACCGCATCGGAACGGATAGCGACGACAAAGCCGGCAACAATTGCACCGGGCTTGAGCTTGCTGATGTTTTCACTTGCCTCAAACAGCTCGGCAAAACTTTCCATCGTTGTTTCGGTCATGGGTTATAAATTCCAAAGAGGACGACAGTGGCCAAAGCGCCACGGGTCCCCGCCTTGTTAGTGCACCTAGGTGCGGGTTTAGAACAAAATGGCCGGGACCCTTATGTATGGGACCAGCCGCGAACTTCCGCGCGGTATTGACCCTCAGCCGGTAGCGACGAGCGCTCGCTGACTGAGAATTTGCTGCACCACCGTGGGCACGTCTAAGGCCGTTGAATCAATCATCAAGGCATCATCCGCTGGCCGCAACGGCGCAGCCGAACGCTCCCGATCCCGCCGGTCGCGCTCGCCAATATCTCGCAAAAGGTCGCCAAGATTAGCTGATTGGCCTTTTCCTATCAACTGCTTATGGCGTCTACGAGCGCGCTCTTCGACGCTTGCGGTGAGAAAAACCTTCACACCGGCGTCACTGAATATCACCGTCCCCATGTCTCGGCCGTCAGCCACCAGTCCGGGAAAACGGCAAAAATCTCGTTGCGCCTGAACCAAAGCGCTTCGAACTCGCGGATCGGCGGCCACTTTGGACGCGGCTTGACTGACCGACTCGCTGCGAATCGCCGCCGAAACATCTTCGTCACCCAGCCACACTTGCGGAGTACCGTCGGCAGCCTGCTCAAAGTGCAGTTCGACACCGCGCGCTAGTTCTGCAGCTGGTTTGCTCGGGTGGCGTAGGCTGAGCAATCCGACCACGCGGTACAGCGCGCCGCTGTCGAGGAAGTTCCAACCCAGACTGCGAGCAACAGCTAGGGCCACGGTACCTTTACCGGAACCGCTCGGGCCATCGACAGTTATTACCGGAACAGACTCAGCTGAGCTCATTCGTACTTTCCTTGATCGAGCATCCCAGCTGGCCCCAAAGCGCGCTAAACCCGGGAAATGAAGTCTCCACGTTGGCACAATCGGTGATCGTCGAACAAGACCCCGCGCAGCCAGCAGCGATGGTCAAGGCCATGGCGCAGCGGTGATCGCCAGCGCTGTCGACTATAGCGCCGTCGAGCGCGCCACCAACGATATCGATCCCGTCTGGGTGCTCGACCAGGGTGACTCCCATTTTGCGCAACGCTGTCGCCATAACCGCGATGCGGTCGCTTTCCTTGACTCTCAGTTCAGCAGCACCGCGGACCCGCGTTGTGCCTTTTGCGCACGCCGCTGCGACGAACAGGACCGGGAATTCATCGATCATATCAGGCACTAAATCAACCGGAATATCGGCCCCTTGCAGGCTGCTGTAATAAACCGAAATATCTGCTTCGCCCAGAGATTTAGGCCGCACTTCGAGCTTCGCCCCCATTAGCCGCAGCGCCGCAAGCAGTCCTGTACGGCGCGCATCAATACCTATTCCGCGCAGGTGTAGCTCGGAGTTGGGCGTGACCAGTCCGGCCACCAACGGAAAAGCGGCGGAAGAAAAGTCGCTCGGGACTCGAACCGCCATTGCCGTTCCGCGACCGCCACCACTGACGCTGACCCGACCGGGCTCAATGCGCACCGGCCAGCCGAACCCGTGTAACATTCTTTCGCTGTAGTCGCGGGTTGGCTGCGGTTCGCGAACGATCGTCTCACCGTCTGCGTATAGGCCGGCTAGCAACACCGCAGACTTTACTTGCGCGCTGGCCACAAGCGGGCTGTAATCGATCGCCGCTAAGCTCTGCGCAGGTGTGACTCGCAACGGTGGCCGACCACCGTTGCTAGCAATCTGTGCGCCCATTTCGGTCAACGGATCAATAATCCGCTGCATGGGTCGCTTACTCAGCGAAGCGTCACCGCACAGCACGCTGGAAAAGCGCTGCGCCGCGAGGACGCCAGCTAACAGCCGCATACCGGTGCCAGCGTTGCCACAATCCAGCTCAGCTGTCGGTGCTTGAAGTCCGTGCAAACCGACCCCGTGGACGATTCTCCGCCTAGCTTCTGGCGTCTCGATGCGAACGCCGAGCTGGGCAAATATCTGTGCGGTTGCCCGCGTATCTTCACCCTCCAAGAAGCCGTCGATCTCACTGCGCCCTTCGGCGAGGCTCGCCAGCATGATCGCGCGATGGGAAATCGACTTGTCGCCTGGCACCACAGCCTCGCCATTGAGGGCCTGACCCGGCTCAATCTGCCAATCGGTTCGTTTTGTCATTGTGCTGTGTCCAGAACGTGCCGGAGACTACTCAGCAGCGCTTCCAGGCTGCGCTCATCGGCGATGGTAATACGCAGGCAGTTAGGCAAGCCGTAACCACCCACGGGACGCAGTAAGACACCACGAGCAGCCAAGGCTGCGAAGATCGGCTGCGCCGGCCGTGCGAAATCGACGAGCAGAAAATTGCCTTCGGATGCGAATACGCGTAGTCCCAGCTTGGTCAGCGCGCGAGCCCAGCGCGATCGCTGCGCTAGCGTCTGATCAACAACGTAAGCCAAATGCTCGGTATCGGCGATGGCAGCGACGGCGGCAACCTGTGCGTAATGATTGAGATTGAAGGTGAGCCGGGTCCGCTCCAGTAGTACGGCCAAGTTCGGCGCACAGAGCACGTAGCCGATTCGCAGGGAGGCCAAACCGTAGGCTTTGGAAAAAGTCCGGGTGACCATCAAATTGGGATAGTCGGCCAGCAGTCGCGCAGCGCTAATCCAGTCCGGCCGGCGCACGTACTCGGCGTACGCCTCGTCAATGACGACCAGCGTTTCTGGCGACACTGAATCGAGAAATCCGCGCAGAGTGGCCGCGTCCCAACCGCCACCGGTGGGATTATTCGGATTCGCCAGATAGACCAGCCGAGCCCCCTGGGCCGCTTGCGCCAAGCTCGCTGGGTCGGCATTCAGAGCGCGCTCGTGATCAAGCGGATATACCGAAGCCAACACCAACTCGGCACCGCATTGGATCCCGGCGATGGCAAATACCGCAAAGCCATGCTGCGGGGCGACCACGCGCTGCCCAGGCCCAGCCAAGGTGCAAGCGATTTGCACCAGCAGCTCATGGCTACCGTTGCCAACCACAATGCCAGCAGGATCGACATCGTGCAGTGCAGCCAGTGCAGTGATCAACGCCCTGGCCGAGGGATCCGGGTAGTACGGCAGGCGTCCGGCGGCCACTTTCAGTGCCTCACACACCGCCGGCGCGGGTCCCCACAGACTCTCGTTGCCGGACAGCTCAAATACCTCGCCCACCGTCCAGCGTCGACGCACTTCAATCGCGTCCAAGCCGGGATCGTAGGGCTGCAGCTTGGCCACGCCAGACGGCGCAGCTGCAAGGAAGTCCAGATCACTCAAAGCAAAGAAACCGGATAGGAGCCAAGCACCCTTAGCTGCGCTGCCAGCGGACCCAAATCACCCAATGCTTGTTGGATCTTGTCGTCGTCTATGTGCCCTTCGATATCGATGAAGAACGCGTATTCCCACTTCCCCTTACGGCTCGGACGCGACTCAATCCGAGTCATGTTGATGCCGTGCTTGGCGAACGGATCGAGTAGCTGATAAAGCGAGCCCGGTTGCGCGCCACCAATCAGCAACAGTGAGGACTTATCGTGTCCAGTCGGTGGAAACAGATCCTTGCCAATCACCAGGAAGCGAGTCGAGTTATCGACATTATCTTCGATGCTTTCGCCGAGTATAGGCAGCCCATAGACCTGAGCTGCCGCATCGCCGGCGATCGCCGCCGCTTCCGGCGCACCGCGGGCGCGACGCGCCGCCTCGGCGTTGCTACTAACCGCTATCCGCTCTGCGTTCGGTAGGTTTTCGCGCAGCCAGCCGCGGCATTGGCCGAGCGATTGTGCGTGCGAATAGACCCGCTCGATTTTAGACAAATCGGTGGCGTGACTGAGCAGATGCTGATGGATGCGCAGCTCGATCTCGCCACAGATGCGCAGCGGTGTCTCCAAGAACAGATCGAGCGCGTGATTGACCGCGCCTTCGGAAGAGTTTTCGACCGGGACCACACCGAAATCGGCATGTTTGGCCTCTACTTCCTGGAACACCTCCTCAAAGCTGCCCATCGGCACCGCGTGTACCGAGTGGCCGAAATGGCGCTGCACGGCGCTTTGACTGAAGGTCCCTTCAGGACCGAGGAAGGCGACGCGAAGCGGATTTTGCTGCGCCAAGCAGGCCGACATGATTTCGCGGAACACACGCAGCAGCTCAGCGTTGCTCAACGGGCCATCATTGCGATCGATCACGTTGCGCAACACTTGCACTTCGCGTTCGGGGCGATAGTATTCCAGCGCCTCTTTCAGCGGCCCCTTAGCCAACCCGACTTGACGGGCGAACTGCGCACGCTCGGTGATCAGCGACTGAATTTGCCGATCAAGATTGTCGATACGCTCGCGCAGCGCCGATAGCGGCTCCGCGGGCGGCTGATTCTCACTCACCGCAGCACTCCTGAAGTTGCACTCGCACCGAGATCGCCGGTGCCTAGTTTGGGGTCAGCCAGGGCTAACCCGGAATTTCATAAACTTCACGCGCCCTCGCTAGGCCCTTGATCGCCCAGCGACTTTTTCTCAGTCGGGTGTATGAACCACTACACC
>QIMA01000423.1 GCA_003233535.1 Rhodanobacteraceae bacterium | reverse complement strand
GTATGAACCACTACACCGCTCCTGCGGAAAAACCACTGGACAACCAATGTCCTGCGCGAGCATCGCGCGAGTTCATGAAACATCCGGGCTAAACCTCCTTTCCAACAGAGTACGGCAAGTTATTGCTTTCAAAGAATTTGTCCGGGGACACCCTAGCCAAATAAGACAATCTCTTCTGACGACGTTGGGTGTATAGCCACGGTCGCGTCGAAGTCGGCTTTGGTCGCGCCCATCTTTATCGCTACCGCAAAGCCCTGCATCATTTCATCGACACCCGGACCCAGCAGGTGCAAGCCTATGACGCGCTGCTCGGCACCTACACAGATCATTTTCATGAAGCTCTGACTGTCTTCGCCAGCCAGCGACCACTGCATGGGTTTGAACCGACTCCGGTAGGTTTGCACGGCCTCTGGCCCGTGCGCCTCGACCGCCTCATCCTCGGTGACGCCGACGGTAGCCACGGGCGGATGCGAAAAGACCACGGTTGGCACGCAACCGGGTTCGAAACGCGCACCTGTCGCGCCAGCAAATAATCGATCCGCCAGCTTGCGGCCCTGCACGATGGCGACCGGGGTCAACGCGACCGGTCCGGTTAGGTCGCCTAGCGCATATATTCCCGCTTCGCCCGTGTTCTGCCACTGATCGACAATTACCATGCCGGTCGCGTCGGTTTTCACCGCGGTGTGCTCCAAGCCCAGTTCATCGCTATTGGGCTGTCGGCCGATAGCTTGAATCACGCAATCGAATGCACCGACATGCTCGCCACCCTCAAACTGCACGCAGATACCATCGTCGTCGCGAAACAAACGCTCGGTACGCGCTCCGGTGAGTACGCCGATGCCGTGGCCAGCTAGGTGTTCGCCCAGTTCCATGCCCAGTTCACGGTCGAAATGACTGAGCAACCGACCACCGCGGGCGACGATAGTTACTTCAGAGCCCAAGGCCGCGAAGACACCAGCCAGTTCAACAGCGATGTAGCCTGAGCCAATCAGCGCCACGCGCCGCGGCTGGCTAGTTAGCGCGAAGAAACCGTCTGAATCGACTGCGAGCTCGCTACCCTCGACGTTTAAGTGTGTGGGCCGAGCTCCCGTAGCTAAGATGATGTGATCGGCTTCGTAAGTGTCGTCGCAAACCGCTACCGTGCGCGGGCTCAGCAGCTTGCCGCGCCCGGCGATTCGAGTGATGCCGGCCTCAGCCAGACGCCGGTGATAAGACTGATGGACTCTGTCGATATAGGCTTCGCGCTGACTGACAAAATGGCTCCAATCCAACGGGCCGGGAGCGACGTCGAAGCCATAGCGCTGAGCAAGTCCGAGCTGTTCAGCGACTTCGGCGGCGTACCACATGGCCTTCTTCGGCACGCAGCCCACGTTGACGCAGGTTCCACCCAGCGCGCCACCTTCGATCAATCCGACTTTAGCACCGTGCTTGGCGGCGCGAAATGCACTCGCTAAGCCGCCCGAACCGGGTCCTACTACCAGTAGGTCGAAATGCTGCGCTGAACTCATGGGTTGCTCCAATATCTTTGGTCAGGGACGCGCTGAAAAACTCACCTTAGGCGGTAGGACCGGATTAGGCCGCTTTTAACTTCACAACGCGCTTGGGCTCGTAGGGCGAAGGATCGATATCGGTGCTCTGACCCAGCATCAGCTGGCGAATCAGCACACCCGTTGCCGCCGACATGCTAACGCCGAGCATGCCGTGGCCGGTTGCCAGCCACAGGTTGTCGAAGCCTGGGGCTAGCCCGATCAGCGGCAAGTCGTCATAAACCATCGGTCGCCAGCCCTGCCAGCGCTCCATCACGGTCGGACCGACGGGATCGACGAGGTACTCACGAGCAGCGCGCTCTAGGGCTGCCAACCGACGCTCATTGAGACCGTCGTCGTAACCGGAAAACTCCATCGTGCTGCCGATCCGATAGCCGCTGTCCCAACTGGTCACGCAAACGCTGCGCTCCTTCAGTACCAGCGGCAAGCGCGGCGCGTTTGCCGGCCGCGTATACGTAATCGAATAGCCCTTGCCCGGTTGTATCGGCACCGCCAACCCCAGCTCGGCCAGTAACTTCGGCGACCATGCGCCGAGCGCGGATACGATATTCGCTGCCGAGTAGCGCCTGCCGTCGCGTGTGGTCACTGCTCGCACGCGAGATCCAGAGCGCTCAAAACTGCGTACTTCGGCCTGCTCGACAATCTGACCGCCGTATTCCAAAACCAGACGGGTGAGCTCGGCGACGTAGCGATCCGGTCGCAACTGGGCATCGTTCTCGTGCAGCAAACCGCCAATAACGCTGTCGTTAAGCGCCGGCTCGGCCGCATGCATTTGAGCGCGATCTAGCAGTTTTGCACTGAGCCCCAAACGCTGCATTTGCGCCGGCAGATCGGCGTACTCGTCCAGCGCTTGGTAATCACGAAATACGTAAAGCAGGCCTTCCGCTCGGTACTCACAGTCGATTCCAGAATCGGCGATCATCGATTCCAGAATGACTGAGGACTGTTTTAAGATCGCCGCTCGCGCTCGGGTCGATTCCTCCACCGCGCTGGCCCGGCAGCGTAATGCGAACCGCAACAGCCAGTTCAGTAGCGCTGGATCCAAGCGCGGTTTGATGTATAGCGGCGCATCGCTTCGCCCTATCCAAGTCAGTGCCCGTCGCAATAGGGCAGGCTCTGCTAAAGGCGGCGCGTGGCTGGGCGTTAGGGTGCCGCAGTTGCCGTGCGAGCTGCCTGCCCCCGGACCCTGCCGATCGAGCACAATCACGCTCTGCCCAGCGCGCAGCAGCTGATAAGCGCAGGAAAGGCCGATGACGCCGGCTCCTAGAATGACAACATCGGCAACCTGGCTATTTACACTCACTCAAGCAGGCTCCTGTGCAGGCAAAGGGACTAACCCGGTCGGTTGGCGCGCCGCCAGCGGCGCGCTGCAACTATGCCGGATCAGCGCAGAAAATGGGCGACGCTCTGAGCGCCTGTAGCCCGCCATAGAGCAACCGTTGCGCGTTGCGCAGCTTAGCCGCTGCTTTCTGCCGTTTGAGCGCACTGGATGCAACGTGTCAGCACCGGATTGAGCATCAACCGGCGCAGGTCTATCGGCTCATCGCAGTCGGCGCAAAATCCGAAGGCTTGGTCATCAATACGGCCCAAGCAGACATCGATTCGGCGCAGCTGTAGCTGCTGTCGGCGCTGGCTTTCAACCGCCATCGCCTGCCCCTGCATAGCGTCCATCCGCGACAAGCGGCCAACGCTGGCTTGATCCAACTGCACCGGCTTGGCCGCCTCCGCGCCGCTACTGAGACAGGCCAGGATCTCCTCGCGATCAGATTCCAGTTTACTCTTCAGCTGCGCTCGCTGTAGATCGTCCATTAAGGCACCTGCTCAAGTAACTAGCCCGGATGTTTCATAAACTTTGCGCGATCATCGCGCGAGTTCATGAAATATCCGGGCTAACTGACCTTACATCTAAATCTGCGTTCACTTATCAGGCAAATCAATAAACTCGTTCTCTCCAGGAACCGCAGCGAATCGGCCTTCACGCCAAGCGGATTTGGCCTGCTCTATCCGTTCGGGCCGAGTAGACACGAAGTTCCACCATAGATGCCGTTCGCCTTCTAGCTCAGAACCGCCGAAGATTGCAACGAGACAGTCAGCGCGGGCCCGCAACTTAACTGCTTGGTCCTTGGCCAAGACCACCATCTGTCCCGCCGCTAGGTCCAGATCCGCCACTTGCAGCGCACCCGACACCAGATACACGGCGCGCTGCGGATGATTGGCTGCCAGTTCCCACTCAGACCCTGCCGCCATGGTGCCGGCCAGATACAACGTCGGTGAGTACACGGCAACGGGTGAGCGCAGCTCGCCGTAGTGGCCGGCGACAACGGTCAAACTGACCCCGGCACTTTCGATTCGTGGCAAGCATTCGGCCGGATGGTGACTGAAACTAGGCGCCACCTCCTCATGCTCTGCGGGCAAAGCAACCCAAGTCTGCAACCCGAACAACTTGTGGCCATGCGCACGCAGACCCGCCGGAGATCTCTCCGAATGCGCGATCCCACTTCCGGCCACCATCCAGTTGACGTCGCCAGGGACGATGTCTTGAACTGAGCCTAGGCTGTCGCGGTGGCTGATCGCGCCCTCGAACAAAAACGTGACTGTCGCCAAGTTGATGTGCGGATGCGGTCGGACATCAATGCCCTGACCGGGCGCAAATTCGACGGGGCCCATTTGGTCTATGAAGATGAACGGCCCTAGCAATTTTTGTCGCATGTGCGGCAACACTCGGCGCACGGTTAACCCGCCCAAGTCCCGCTCACGCCCCTCAATCAACAGTTCAATCGCAGACACACGCGTCTCCTATCCGGGCTAACTGCAGGATAGCCGTTTACCGACGCCTGCGGAGCGTGCGTATGCTGCGCTTCATCTAAACGTCGCTATGCTAATTACCGAAGTTACCTAACAGGAGTCGACGATGCGCACTTTTCTACTGGCTTTGATGCTCGCAGCGGCCGGACTTACCGGCTGCGCTACAGACGGCTACCGTGAATCTGGATATTCCGACTACTGCCGTGACTGCGGCGTCGTTCGCCGCGTGGTGAAGGTCTATGGCGAAGGCGGTAGCAGCGGCGGTGGCGCCGTCGCCGGTGCGATCATTGGCGGCATACTCGGCAACCAAATCGGCAGCGGTAGCGGACGAAAAGCCGCGACGGTTGCCGGTGTAGTGGCCGGCGGCATCGCCGGCAACGAGATCGAAAAGAACACCAACGATGCACCGCGTTTTGAAATCACTGTAGAACTTGATGACGGCCGACGTCGCGTCTACACACAGCGCGACAGCTACGGCCTGCGCCCAGGGGACGAGGTCATAACCGGCAATCGAACGGTGCGCCCGCGGCGTTAAGGCAAGGGGCTAAGGAAGGCTCCGAAGGTCATACCCTTGGCTCTGGGCGAGGGGTCTGACGCAGCTGGCGGCCTTTTCAGGCCCGTCCCAAACTTCGGGACCGAGTGCCCAGAGCCTGCCGCGTTATTGCAGCCCTTTCGCACCGTAGAGCACACCGACCTTCGGGACTGCGCCTAGCGGCAGACGCAAGAACTTCCAACGCGGCTCGCGTGAGTTGTTCAGTGTGTCCCAATGCGCTGTACAAATCGACTGCACCCAAAATCATCACTTTCGCCGGTGCGATCCACTGCATCGTCATGCATGTGCCCGCGATTGGGGTGCTGTTTAGGGACGGCGCGGAGTAGTCAATCGCTATTGCTGCGACTGCTCATGCGCGCTGAACGACTTCACCAGCAAGCCGATACCGCCTGCCAGCAGGACCAGGATCAGCAGCGTGTTGAATAGGCTGGTCGGTCTGAAGTAAATACTCATATTGGTCAACACGCCGGCCAGAATGATCACCAGGCCCGCCAATGACAGCAACCACCCGACCATCGAGCGGCCGTTAAAAAACAGCACGCCAACCCCAATGATGAATGGCAGCAGAGACAGACCAAAAGCGTTGTAGCCCCATAGCCGCCAACCGCCAGTGACCACCTGAACTTGGTTGGTGAGCAGCCAAAAGCCGCCTACCGCCATAGCGAACCCTATTAGGAACTCGCCAAACCCGCCGCTGGTGCCCCCCGGTCCTTCGAATCGGGTTTGTCTGTCATTCATCACTCATCTCAACTTCTTCCTTCATTGGCGATACTCTACGGGATCTGGAGTTTATCCGACGGATGTAGCTCAGTATGCCAGCCAGTGTAAGTGTGATTGCTTATACTTGTTCGCCTCGGCGCTAGCCCGGATATTTCATGAACTCGCGCGATGATCGCGCAGGACATTGATTGCCCAGTGGTTTTTCTACAAGGAGCGGTGTAGTGGTTCAT
>QIMA01000324.1 GCA_003233535.1 Rhodanobacteraceae bacterium | reverse complement strand
GTATGAACCACTACACCGCTCCTTCGAAAAAACCACTGGGCAATCAATGTCCTGCGCGATCATCGCGCGAGTTCATGAAATATCCGGGCTAAAATCGGCACTGTGGTTGTAATGATGTAGCACAACAGCAGGGCAGACGGCGCCGCTGGCTTACACTCGTCGCATCCTGACCGGTCACGGTTTAACCATGCCAACTCCGCCACAAACCGAGTCAGACACCTCGCCGGCGCCTCTGGCCGCAGTGAGCGGTTGGGCACTGCGCCGCGCGCTGCTAGCTGGCGCACACAAAGTCCGTGCAGCGCGGGAACACCTAAACCGGATCAACGTCTTCCCGGTCGCCGATGGCGATACCGGCACCAATCTCGCCTTTACCATGGAGGCTCTGATTGCCGGCATTGGACCACTGCGCGTAGCCGATAGCGGTGCCGTGTTGGCGGTGGCTGCGCAGGTGACGTTAGACGGCGCCCGCGGCAACTCCGGCGCGATCGTTGCGCAGTTCTTTCACGGCCTGGCTGAGGCCTGCCGGCACCAGGCCGATCTGGGCGCGGAGGCGCTGGCTCGCGCCGTGCGGCATGCTGCCGCTCAAGCTCGTGCAGCGATCGCCGAACCGCGCGAAGGCACCGTACTCAGCGTCATCACCGACTACGCCGAATCACTGCAGCTGTTGGTAGACCGCGGTGACCGCGATCTGCGCACGCTGCTCTCCGAATCGCTAACCGCAGCCAAGAAATCGCTGGCGCATACGCCTGATCAATTGGCCGTTCTACGCCGAGCCGGCGTGGTTGACGCCGGTGCCCAAGGCTTCGTTGATTTCCTCGAAGGTATCGACGACTACATCGTCAATGGTCGCCATGCACTGGCCCAAGTTGATCACAGTGATAGGCAAGAGCGGCAAGCGCCGCTGCCTGAGGGACACGCCGAAAGCGCCTATCGATACTGCACCGAGTGCGTGCTCGAGGGCGCAGATCTTGAACCAGGGGCGGTCAGAAATGCGCTGCAGGGCATCGCCTTAGATTCCCTAGTCGTGGTTGGCGGCGGCAACAAGGTGCGCCTGCACGCGCACCTGAACCAGCCTGGCGAACTTTTTGACGCGCTCATGCCGATGGGTCGGGTGGAGGCACGCAAAGCCGACGATATGCGTGCTCAGCAGCGCGCCCGTCAACGACTCACTAAAGTGGCGATCGTGACCGATTCTGCGGCCGACCTGCCGGAGTCTGAATACCAGCGTCTAGGCATCCTGGTGGTTCCGGTTCGCGTCGGTTTCGGCGACGAAGACTACCTAGACATGATCACGATGCGGCCCAGCGAACTGTACGCGCGCATGCGCAATGGCGAGACGCCGCGCACCTCGCAGCCCCCAGCGATCGACTTTCGCCGCCAGTTCGAACTGCTTGATGACCACCACGACGGGGTCGTGAGCATCAACATATCAAGCAAGCTGTCGGGCACTTGGCAGGCCGCGAACTTGGCCGCACAGCCCTTCGACGGTCGCATCGTCGCGCTGGACTCGCTTACCGTTTCGTCCGGGCAGGCGCTGCTGACGATGTACGCGGCCGAGGCGGCTCAGCGCGGCCTGGACCAAGCCGGAATCATCACCACAGTTAAGCAAATACAGCAGCGCACTCGCACCTACGCGTTGATCGAAGATCTCAGCTATGGAGCCTGCGGCGGACGCATGCCTCAGTGGACAGTGCCTGTCGCAAGGGCGCTGCGAGCACGGATTCGAATCGAAACAAAGGGCGGCAAAATCAAACCCGTTGGACTGCATTTCGGCACAAGCGAGAGCGCGCTGGTCAAATTCGTTCGGCGGGTTGCGCGGCCCTGGCAAGACGCCGTCACGGTGCGCGCGATGATCTCCCATTGCGATGCAGCCGACGACGCCGAACGCTGTCTGCAACTGCTGCGTGAACAGTTGCCCAAGCTATCAGCGGCATGGATCGCCGAATGTGGGCCGGCGATTGGCACACACGCTGGACCTGGAACGGTGGTTGTTGCGCTGCAGTCATGGGTAGCGCCGCGGTGACCGCACATCTGCTCTCGTGGCTGCTCTCGTATCTGCTAGGCAGCCTGCTGGCTCTGCTGCCGCAGGTCACCGGACTGGCCGTCGCCGTTTGGCTGGCGACGCTACTTCTAAGCGGCTACGTCGGGCTGGCCACGGTATACGCGGCGATCAGCCTGCCTTTGCTGTTTTGGGTCACGGGTGGCAGCGGCCTGCCGCTGCTGATTTGCACGCTGGCTGTAGCGCTGGTGGTGTGGATGCATCGAGGCAACCTGCAGCGGGTTTGGGCAGGCACCGAGAGCTGCTTTGAGCGGGTTCGATTGCTGCCGCGCCGTCGCCCTAGTGGCTGAGATTCGACGACACAACGCTGCGCGCTCGCTGCTCGCAGAACTCTCCGGGGCCAACAGCACCGGACCCAAACGGGTCTTAGTGCGGCGACGTGCACAGCGCGATCTGCTGCGTGCCGGCGTCGATTTTTCCGCACCACCTGAACCACTGCTGCTGTCGCGCCTTACTCAAGGCCTGAAGGGTCGAGCCTGCGCGGAACTGCGCTGGGGCTGCCCCTCAACCATGAATGCACTGCATTCCTATCGCGGCGCGCTGCCGCACTTTTTGCTCAGCGAATGGCAGTGGTCTGGCCGTGGTCGCCACGACCGGCGCTGGCAATCGCCATTAAGCGGCAACTACTACATCGGCCTGGCGGCGGAGTTGCGTGCGGCTCCCGATCATTTGCCCACCCTGCCGTTACTGTTAGGTGTGGCGGTAGCCGAGCAACTGCGCGCTTTGGCGCTGCCGGCGAAACTGAAATGGCCCAACGACATCGTGATCGACACGCGTAAGCTCGGCGGCGTGCTGGTGGAACTGCAAATGCACGGCAGCACAATGATCGCGCACATCGGCATCGGTCTGAATTGGCGCCTTGCGCAATCGGTACGCAGCAGCATTGACCGTGAAGTGACCGACCTGAGCGAGCACTGTGCACGACTACCCGATCGCAACGCCCTGTTGCTTAAGCTGCTGCACGGCATGCTCGATGCCGTAGACGCATTAGGGGATGGGGCCACAGCGCAATGGCTGGCGCGCTGGCGCGCTCTGGACAGTCTGCACGGGCAAACTCTACGCGTAGCGCTCAACGGGGGTCCGCTAGTCGGGGTCGCTGACTCGGTAGATGCGGGCGGGCGCTTGCGCTTGCTCACCGATCAGGGGTTGCAGTTGATCGACGCTGGCGAAGTTGAACGAGTTCGCCCAGCATCGGCACGCGCGCTTTAACCTAGCCCGGATATTTCATAAACTTCACGCGCCCTCGCTAGGCACTCGATAAGCGGTCAACTGAGGCTTCTAGGTTTAATTCGGTGCGAAGATGCGCGATCACAACGGAGTTCGCTGCGCATGCGGTTGCTGATAGACCTGGGAAATACCCGCGCTAAATGGGCCTGGCAAGCACACGCTGCGGCGCCCTTGGAAGGCCCCCAGAACGCGGCGCATGACGGTGGCCGATGCCAGCGGCTGCTGGATGCCATCGGTCGTGCCAGCGTTGACCAAATCTGGCTGTCCAGCGTCGCCGGCGACGCGGCCAATCGGCTGCAGGATGCGATCAGGAAAATCTGCCTAGCGAAATTCGTCCGTGCCCTAAGCCCCACGCAGCTGGGCGGCGTACGCAATGCTTATGCAGAACCGGAGCGCCTCGGCGTAGACCGATTCTTGGCCATGCTTGGCGCCCGCAGCCGCTACCCGTCCGAGGCACTGCTCGTTGTGGATGCGGGCACCGCGCTGACCATCGACCTGCTCGCCGCCGACGGCCAGCATCGCGGCGGCAGCATCGCGCCCGGACTGCGCTTGATGCGCCATTGTCTAGGTAGCGGAACCGCCACCTTGGGTACCAGAACGCTGCCACCAACCGTTGCGATTGAGCAACTGGGTGCGACCACGGCCAACGCCATCGAATGCGGAATATTGGGCGCGGCATGCGGCGCCGTCGCCTTACGGATGGACCAGCACAGCACGCTGCGGCCGCGCTTGCTGATCACCGGCGGCGACGCCCCAGCGCTTGTTGCGTGTTTCAGCAAGGCGCAAGAGTTGCCGCTGCTGGTCTTAGAGGGCTTGGCCCGTTACGCCGGTTGCCTGCAGAACGCAGACTAAACCCAATCGTGCCAAGGCGCTGGCTTAGGATCGCTCCGTGAGCCTGCCGAACATCCTCGGCGAGTTGTAAAACACGATACTAGAGCTGAGATTCCACCCCGGATTCGCTACCCTGTGAAGATGGCGCAGACACATACCCGCTGCGCCGATGTGCCGGTTTCCCAATTCCACGCAAATCTTTCCGAAGTCCGACGGGCAACCCCACTAGAATGCACCCACCGAACCGCGAGCTCATGCCTTGACCCGGGTGCTCTTTTTACTGCTGCTGGCGTCAAATATCGCGACCGCCGCGTGGTGGGCGCTGCGTCCGCATGCGTCGGATGTGCCGTTTACTCCGACCGACGAGGGCGTACCGGCGCTAGTGCTGCTCACCGAGCGCGATGCAGAGGCGATGGGCCGAGCGGCAACCGCCGCCGCAAGCGCGCAAGCCAATCCCGGTTCTGGCATCTGCTACAGCACCGGCCCGCTCAGCAGCGATGGTGACCTGAGTACCACGGCAGATCGGCTCAATAATCTATCGGCACGGATGCAGGTGCGCGAAACGAATGTCCGCGTGGTTCGCGGCTACAGCGTCTTCCTGCCGGCCTACGACACCCGCGATCAGGCCCTGCGAGCCGCCCGCCAGCTATCCGCAGCCGGGCTGCGCGACTACTACGTGGTCACTGCGGGTGATCTCGAGAACACCATATCACTGGGCCTGTTCCGACAGCAGAAAAACGCCAGACGACGCCTGCAGCAAGTGGAAACGCTGGGATTCCGCGCCTCCTTAGGCGAACGTGCCGACAATCAGCAGCAGTTCTGGATCGATTTCGACCCACTGCCAGAAGCCGACGAGCAGTGGCGACAGCTAGCGGTTATCACCCGGCTGGGAGCGCGACCGATTCCCTGTTTCTGAGCACAGAAACCTAAGTGTCGAGTCCCGTTTGTCCATAGCCCCATTTTACGAAACAGTTCGGGTTCACCCAGCTGCCATTGTTTGAGCGCCTGGATCGGGGTTTGGCGCTTGAGTGCGCGCTGCGGGATGACGTGACTGTCGAGACGGCGATCCCGCCCTTGCCGCATTTTTGAGACCTGGGCCTCTTGTGTAATTTTGTGACTAATGGTAACTATATATCGCAGCCATTTGCTGCGTTCTAAATCTCGAGGTAACCATGAGTCATTTCATCAAAGCCGCGTTGATAGCTGTTTTCTTCACTCTGTTCTCCACCAATGCGTTTTCCGTCGTTGCGACGGACGAAGCAAACCCACTTCCGCAATCCCTTCTTGCTGTGATGGACATCACCGCTGAGCAAGGTGCGGTGATTCAGCCCAGCGCTGGGTTCAAAGTCGCCTCCGGTACCGGTTTCTATACTAATTGCTTCGACGTCGTCGGGCAATATTGCGCCATTCCAGGCCCAAGCTCGATCTTCCACTGCACTTGGGGTTTTGAGCCGGGTACTTGCATTTGCAGTACCGCCAACACCTGGTTTTGCTTCTAGAGCAAACGCAGTAGAGCAGCAACCAGCGCCGGCAAGCATGGCTTGTCGGCGTTTTGCACGAGCCTAAGCCCTTTCAACTCGAACATCGAGCAGCTTGCGATGCGACCGCTTGAGCACGATCGCGATCGCGCGGACTCTGTTTGTCAGCAGCTGCCGAGTAGGACGATGCTCGACGTCGCGCAGGGTTTTCTTCAGCGGGTGAGTGCCGATTTCGTGTTTCCTCGATGCGCAACTTGTTATCCC
>QIMA01000070.1 GCA_003233535.1 Rhodanobacteraceae bacterium | reverse complement strand
GTGCCGCCGAGACCGGTAAACGGATTGCCGTGTTGGGCGCCGGACCGGCAGGCTTAGCCTGTGCGCATGCATTGGCCTGTGCCGGGCACCGCATCGATATTCTGGACCCGCGACCGAAGGCCGGCGGCTTGAACGAATACGGCATTGCCGCCTACAAAGTGCCCGGATTCGCCCAGGCCGAAGTGGACTGGTTGCTGTCCATCGGTGGCATCGAAATTTTGCATCGCCCGGCGTTGGCCGAACAGGCGGATCTACAGCAGCTCAAGGCCGAATACGATGCAGTATTTGTTGCCACCGGCTTGGCCGACGTGGCAATGCTGAAGATTCCGAGTGAACACTTGACCGGCGTTCGCGACGCAGTCGATTTCATTGCTGGTTTGCGCCAGAGCGCCGATCTCAGCCAGCTACCGGTCGGTCGCCGCGTGGTAGTGATCGGCGGCGGTAACACCGCCATCGACGCCGCGATCCAAAGCAAGCGCCTGGGCGCCGAGTCGGTGACCTTGGTCTATCGGCGCGGTTTCGAATCCATGAGTGCGACCGAGCACGAGCAGGAGTTTGCCAAGTCCGAAGGCGTCACGCTTATTCCCTGGGCGCAGCCACGGCAGTTTCTGGCCGAAGACGGTGAGCTTGCCCAGGTCGAGTTTGAGCGCACGCAGATCGACGCCGATGGCCGCCTGGAAGGCACCGGCAGCGGTTTCCGGATCAGCGCCGACTGGGTACTGAAGGCGATTGGCCAGCGGCTGGATGCCGAAACGCTGAGTGCGCTGGAACTGCATGGCCGCAAAATCAAAGTCGATGCGAACTACGCCACCTCGCTGAGCGGAGTTTGGGCCGGCGGTGACTGCGCCTGGTGCGCCGGATTGCCGGATAAAGAAGACTTAACAGTTCAGGCAGTCGAGGACGGCAAGCGCGCCGCGGCATCCATTGATCGCGTGCTGCGCGAAGGAAAGGAATAATCGAGCATGGCCGATCTGAGCTGCAATTTCGTAGGTATTCGCTCCCCCAACCCGTTCTGGCTGGCTTCGGCGCCGCCGACTGACAAGGCCTATAACGTCAACCGCGCCTTCGAGGCCGGCTGGGGTGGTGTGGTCTGGAAAACCTTGGGTGTAGACCCACCGGTAGTCAACGTCAGCTCGCGCTACGGCGCCATGCCGCTCCGCGGACAGCGCATCGCCGGGCTCAACAACATCGAGCTGATCACTGACCGGCCGCTGGCGATCAATCTGGAAGAGATCCGCCAGGTCAAACGCGACTGGCCAGATCGGGCGATGATTGTGTCGCTGATGGTGCCTTGCACCGAAGAAGCGTGGAAATCCATTCTTCATCAGGTCGAGGACACCGGCGCTGATGCGGTGGAGCTGAACTTCGGCTGCCCGCACGGCATGTCCGAGCGCGGCATGGGCGCGGCCGTGGGCCAAGTGCCCGAGTATGTGGAAATGGTGGCGGCCTGGGTCAAGCTGCATTCGCAGCTGCCGTGCATCGTCAAACTCACGCCTAACATCACCGACGTGCGCAGCACCGCGCGCGCAGCCTTCCGCGGCGGCGCCGATGCGGTGTCGTTGATCAACACCATCAACTCCATTGTTAGCGTTGATTTGGACCAGATGGCGCCGACGCCCACCGTGGACGGCAAGGGCACGCACGGCGGCTATTGCGGCCCAGCGGTCAAGCCCATCGCCCTGCACATGGTGGCCGACATCGCCCGTGATCCGGAAACCCACGGCAAGCCGATTTCTGCAATCGGCGGCATTGGCACTTGGCGCGATGCTGCCGAGTTCATGGCCCTGGGCGCAGGCTCGGTGCAGGTGTGTACGGCGGCCATGCACTACGGCTTCCGCATCGTCAAAGACATGCACGCCGGTTTGAGCAACTGGATGGACGCCAAGGGCTACGCCACGCTCGACGACTTTGTCGGTCGTGCGGTGCCCAACGTCACCGATTGGCAGCACCTCAACCTCGACTACGACATCAAAGCGCGCATCGATCAAGACAAGTGCATCCAGTGCGGCCTGTGCCATATCGTTTGCGAAGACACCGCTCATCAGGCGATAACTGCGATCAAAAATGGCGAACGCTATTTCGAAGTGGTCGATGCCGAGTGCGTTGGCTGCAATCTGTGCATGCACGTGTGCCCGGTGGACGACTGCATCTCCATGGAACGGGTCGATGAGGGCACCTTTAGCGACTGGACCACGCATCCGAACAATCCGCTGCGCAAAGCCACGGAGAACGGCTGATGCATGCCGCAAAGCCGCTGCAGGTAGACGGCGATGCCGACCTGATTAACGACGACTTGCTGCCTACCAGCCAAGCGCAGCGGACCTGGGACTGGAAGGCGATTGCGGCGCTGTGGGTGGGCATGGTGGTGTGCGTGCCGGCCTACATGCTGGCCGCCGGCTTGGTCAGTGTAGGGATGTCTTTGGGCCAGGCCGTGGGGACGATCTTCCTCGCCAACTTGATCGTGCTGGTGCCGATGCTGATGATTGGTCACGCTGGTGCCAAGCACGGCATTCCCTTCCCGGTGTTGCTGCGAGCTTCGTTCGGCACTCGCGGCGCGATGCTCCCAGCCTTGCTGCGCGGCTTGGTGGCCTGTGGCTGGTTCGGTATCCAAACCTGGGTCGGCGGCGCGGCAATCTACGCCATCGCCAACGTGCTCAGCGGGGATTTCTTCATCGGCAGCCCGCTACCGCTGCTGGGGATCGATTTTTGGCAAACGGTTTGCTTCCTGCTGTTCTGGGCGCTGCACGTGGTGTTTATCACCTACGGCACCGAATCGATTCGCAAGCTAGAGCTGCTCGCCGCACCGCTGCTGATCGGCCTGTGTTTGGCACTGCTGGGCTGGGCCTATGTGCAGGCCGGTGGTTTCGGCGAAATGCTCTCCACACCGTCGAAATTCGCTGCTGGCGGCGAGCGCGCCGGTCAATTTGCCTCCGTGTTTTGGCCGTCGCTGACCGCGATGGTCGGCTTTTGGGCGACGCTGGCGCTGAACATCCCCGATTTCACTCGCTATGCGCGCAGCCAGCGTGATCAGGTGCTGGGTCAGGCCTTGGGACTGCCCTTGCCGATGGCGCTACTGGCCTTCATTGCGGTGGCGGTGACTTCGGCCACGGTGATCATCTATGGCGAAGCGATCTGGGATCCGGTGGCGTTAACTCGGCGGATGGGCGGTTTTGGCGTCGTGGTCGCACTGGCCGCGCTGGTGCTGGCAACGCTCACGACCAATCTGGCTGCCAACGTGGTTGCACCGGCAAATGGGTTTTCCTCGCTGTCGCCCAAGCGTATTTCCTTCCGCATGGGTGGCTACATCACCGCCGGCATTGGCATTGCGATCTTCCCCTGGAAGCTGCTGGAAAACACCGGCGCGTACATTTTCACTTGGCTGATTGGCTATTCGGCGCTGCTCGGACCGATCGCCGGCATTCTGCTGGTCGATTACTACTTGATCAGGCGCACCGAGTTGGATCGGCAGGCGCTGTTCAGCCACAGCGGTGCCTACGGCTATCGCGGTGGCTGGAATCCGGCGGCGGTAGTGGCTTTGATCCTGGGCGTGTTGCCCAATCTGCCTGGCTTCTTGGCTGCAGCCGGATTCACTGATGCGACTTCACCGCTGTTCGCCGGGATCTATACCTACGCATGGTTTGTGGGCTTGACGGTTGCCGGTGGGGTTTATTGGCTGTGGATGAAGGTGGCGCGGGCTTGAGCGAGCAGTACGTCCGCATGCCAGGGAGTTCTTCGCTTAGTTGTGGCCCTGACCTTTCCGCCGTGCACGGCGAGCCAGTGGCCTCGTAGGTCGGACAAAGACCGAGCCTAGGCGAGGGCGTGTCCGACTGTTGATGATGACGAATGCTGGCAAGCCGCGACCCTGGCCTCTATTCAATATCCTGTTTCCGCGGCGCTTTAACGATGCGCAGACAATGGGTCCAGAGCGCGTGTCGGACACGTCCTCGCTGGGGCTCGGTCTTTGTCCGACCTACGAGATGTAGGCGGAGCGGGCTTGATCGCCTTGTGCAGCGACGCGGACTAGCAGCGAACTAGTCCGCAGCCTGCGGCGATGCGGCCGATCCAGCCAACAGCCCG
This sequence comes from Rhodanobacteraceae bacterium, assembly GCA_003233535.1. GTDB lineage: Bacteria > Pseudomonadota > Gammaproteobacteria > Xanthomonadales > SZUA-5 > SZUA-5. Next base: position 1,784 of record QIMA01000070.1, on the reverse strand, counting down.
CCGTCGATGTTGAATTCGGCGCCGGTGATGTAAGTGGCTTCATCGGAACCGAGCAGCAGCGCAATGGCGGCTACCTCTTCGGGCCGACCAAAGCGCCGCAGCGGAGTGTCGGCAACCAATGCCGCCATGCGCTCCTGGCGATCAGGTCCGTCACCCAGCATCGGCTCCCACATCGGCGTTAACACCGCCGCCGGATGCACCGAATTGCAGCGAATCGCCAGGCCCTGCTCAGCGCAGTACAGCGCCACGCTTTTGCTGTGGTTGCGCACGGCAGCCTTGGACGAGGCGTAGGCGGCAGCTGCCGGAATGCCGACCAAACCCGAACGTGAGGAGATATTGATGATCGCGCCCTGGCTTCGCGTGCGCATCGCGCTGATCGCATACTTGCAGCCCAGAAAAGTGCCATCGAGGTTGGTCTGGTGCACTGCGCGCCAGTCTTCCAGGCTGGCGTGCTCGGGATCATGGGCGGCTAGGCCGTTTTCGAAGCCGGTGATCCCGGCGTTGTTCACCAGCACGTCTAGAGCGTCACCCTGAGACTGGATCTGCGCCATCGCCGCTTGCCAGTCGGCCTCGACCCGAACGTCGAGTTTGATGAATTTCGCGTTATCACCGATCGTTTGTGCGGCTTTCTGTCCGAGTTCGGTGTCGATGTCGCTCAGCCAAACTCGCGCGCCCTCATCGGCGTAGGCTCGTGCAATCGCCTCGCCAATCCCGCGCGCAGCGCCGGTAATCAGCGCGGTCTTTCCCTGCATGCGTTTCATCGGCGTCTCGTAAAGGTATAGGCGGCCCGAATTCTCGCAGCTCAAGGGCAAGAGTTGAAATCGCACGGGCATAGATCGAAGATCGGGTAGAGCGGAGGGAGAGGATGATGAACGCGGATCGACAGCCCAATGAGGCGGATCTGGTCCTGCAGCGAATGCGTGACAACGACGACGCGCCGCAGCGGCCGTTTGTGGTTCCCTGCGCTCGACTAGAGTGGGATGCACCGCTGCAGTGGCTGCGTCTGGGCTGGCAGGACCTGCGCCGAGCGCCGGGCCTGACGCTGGTTTTCGGCGGGGTCATTGCCCTGGCCAGTATCGCGATCTCGGCGCTGGCGTGGTCGCTCGGCCGTTTTGCCCTACTCGCCACGCTGCTGTCGGGCTTCGTCTTCATTGCCCCGTTGATCGGCGTCGGTCTGTACTGTGTTAGCCGCGAGCTGGAAGCTGGGCGTCGCCCGCAGCTGCGCCACTCATTCACGTTAGCCGGGCGGGTGCTGGGTCAGGCCGCCGTGTTCGCACTGACTCAGCTGGTGGTGCTGCTGGTGTGGTCGCGCGCCGGCATGATGGTTAGCGCCTTCTTTCCGCTGCAGACTGGCGGGCTAGTTGAACTCTGGGAGTTCTTGCTGCTCGGTTCGGCCATCGGCTCGATTTTCGCCGCGCTAACCTTCGCCAGTGCAGTCGTTTCGCTGCCGATGATTGCCGATCGCCAAGTCGACATGATCACTGCGGTCATATCCAGCATCAACGCGGTGTTGCGCAACAAGCTGCCAATGGCGTTATGGGCGGCGCTCATCGTGATCCTGACCGCAATCGGATTCGCCACCGCCTTCCTCGGCCTAGTAGTGATCATGCCGTGGCTGGCTTACGCCAGTTGGCACGCCTATCGAGAGACGTTGGACGCGTCGGATTGGCCAGAGTTGGGATAAGCGAGAAGGGCCTAGCCCGGAATTTCATAAACTTCACGCGCCCTCGCTAGGCCCTTGATCGCCCAGCGACTTTTCCTCAGTCGGGTGTATGAACCACTAC
>QIMA01000409.1 GCA_003233535.1 Rhodanobacteraceae bacterium | reverse complement strand
CGTCCATAACCGCATCGCATCGGGCGATGGTTTGGCGGAATTGCTCCTCAGCCATAAGGCCCTTCGCCATTCCGGGGTACTGACAGCCTTGGCCGGTGAACAACAAAGCGACGGGTGGCGCCTCAGGCGCCAATGCCGGGCGTGCTAGACGGAGCTTTTCGATGCCTTCCGGGGCGCTCGTGGCACAAACTGCAAGGCGGTGCCGGAAAGCATTACGTCCAGTCGTCAGGCTGCGCGCAAACTCCGCAAATTTCATTTCTGGCTCGGCTAAGCGCGTGCAAGTCGTTTCGACCAGTTGGTGCAGCGCATCCCCATCGCGTGCAGAGATTGCTATCAGCTGCGGGCCCTGGATAGCAGCGGTAGGCGAGGGGGCAGGTGGCCCTTCCAGGACCACGTGAGCGTTGGTACCTGAAAACCCGAAAGAGCTGACTCCGGCAATGCGCCGCCCATCAATGCCAGACAAGGGTTCTGTACTAAGCGGTACGCGGAACGGAAAATCCGCTGCAGCGATTAGTGGATTCAGGGCGTTGAAGTGCAGATGCGCTGGCACCTGACCGCGTTCTACGCATAGCGCAGCCTTGATTAGCCCAGCCACGCCTGCGGCCGCCTCTAAGTGGCCGATGTTGGTCTTGACTGAGGCCAGCCAGGGGGCTGATGTGGGTGCATCATGGTCGCGCAGGACGTCAGCCAGAGCGCCTGCTTCTATAGGGTCGCCCAGGGCCGTGCCAGTACCGTGTGCCTCGATTAAACTAAGCTGTGATGCACTGACCCGCGCATCCGCTAGTGCGCTGCGAATCACGGTGCTCTGGGCGGGCCCATTGGGCGCCGTAATCCCGTTCGAGCTGCCGTCTTGATTGACCGCCGAGCCAAGCAGCACAGCGCGGATGCGGTCACCATCGTGAAGCGCTGCGTCGAGTCGCTTGAGCACCAGCACGCCACAACCTTCGCCGCGCACGTAGCCGTCTGCAGCCGCATCGAATGTCTTACAGCGACCGTCGGCAGCCATCATGTGTGCCTTGGAGAAGCTGATTGTTAGCTCCGGCGTTAGCGTGAGGTTGACCCCGGCCACCATGGCTACATCGATCTCGCCCCAGCGCAGTGCCCTGAGCGCAAGGTGGACTGCCACCAGTGACGAGGAGCAAGCGGTGTCAACTGAAAGCGTCGGCCCCTGGAATCCGAACGTATACGCCAAACGACCGGCCGCGACGGCGACAGAATTGCCGAGCGCTGCGTGGCCGTCGATCCAGGCGCGTCCGCGACGCTGCGCGAGCAAGCTGGCGTAGTCGTTTGTGCTGATGCCTACATACACGCCGGTTCGATGGCGCGGTAACTGATCCAGTACCAGCCCGCCATCCTCCAGAGCGCGCCATGCGGTCTCCAAAAGCAGGCGCTGCTGTGGATCGATTGACAGCGCCTCGCGTGCGGAGATTCCGAAGAACTCGGCGTCGAATTGTTCCACCTCGTCGATAAAGCCGCCCCATATCGAGTTGCTCTTGCCTGGCGCGTCTGGGTCACAGTCGTACAGGGCCGAACAATCCCAGCGCGCCGCCGGCACCTCGGTGATCGCGTCTCGACCCTCCAGCAGCAGACGCCAATACGCCTCTAAGCCGTGTGCGCCAGGGAATCGGCAACCCATTCCGACGATGGCTACCGGCGCGTGCTGGCGCCCGCGTTCGACCTCAAGTTTCTGGCGCATGTCACGAACCGCAGCGGCAGCGCGTAATTGCGGGTCGCCTAGCTTCGGCGTTCGGGCGTCGTCAATATCCGGCACGTTCAAGCTCCTCCAGTAGCAGGGCAGTGGGGTCTTGCTCGAGCGATGGCGTGTCACTGTGTCGTGGTGTGGGAGCTGCTTTGACTGCCGCTGGCGAGAATTCCCGCTCAGATCGATCAGCGGGAGCATTTGGCGCGGCGCAGAGGCGTTCAAACAGAAACTGAGTCAGCGCTTCAATGTTGGGTCGGTCGTAGAGCAGCGTCGACGGTAGAGGCTGGCCTGCCACCGCCGATAGCGAATTGCGTAACTGCACCGCGAGCAGGCTGTCCAGACCATAGTCTTTGAGTGGCCGAGTAAGGGATAGCTCTGCGGAAGGGATGCGCATGTCTTCGGCCACGACCTTCAATACCGTGCGCCGAATTCGCGTAACGCGCTCGCCGGGCGCTGCGTTCCGTAGCACGTCCTGGAGGGCACTCGCTTGACCACTGAGCACTGCCGATGGCGCGGCAGGCTGTGCGTCGGGGAGGATCACGAGCTGCGCAGCATCGCTTTGTAGGGCGTGCTCGAAGGCGGCCAATGCGACGTCCTCGCTCATGGCGTCACCGCGGCGTCCGGCCGCCATGCCGGATTCCCACGCTCCCCAGTCGATCGATAGTGCCGGCATGCCGGCCCGTCGACGATTGACCGCCAATGCGTCCAGCGCAGCGTTGGCGGCCGCGTAATTGGCTTGGCCCGCTGAACCGAACAGCCCCGCCGCCGAGGCGAACAGTATAAACAACGCATCTGGGTGTTTACGGAGCGCGCGCTCGAGTTCGATAGCGATGTCTAGTTTGGCAGAAAACACCGCAGCAACTTGGGCCGCTCCCATGTTCCCCAATACACCATCGTCCACAACGCCAGCGGCATGCACCAAGCCGATGATGGGCACTGTGATGCTCTCAATGAGCTCATCTGCGACTTTCGCCTGGGACAGATCCAACTGGCGGCACTCGACCTCAACGCCCATGTTCTCCAGATGCTGCAAAACCGTTTCGTCGATCGGCCGGCGACCCCTGGAAACAAGCAGTAGGTGACGCACTCCGCATTCAGCCAAGCGCCGCGCCACGGCCAAGCCCAATGCGCCAGTACCGCCAATAACGATGAAACATCCGCAACCGAAGCTCTGTCGACTCAAGGCGATGCGCCCGATGTGGCGGGCCTCGCGCATGAACTGATAGGCATCGCTCGCTTCACTAAATGCGAATTTCCGCAGGCGTAGGGGTGGCAGCTTGCGTTCCTCAATCTCAGCGGCAAGTGCGTTCCAGTCTTGCCGTACGCGCTCTGGCGCAGCGAGAATTTGCGCATCCAGAGCGACCCGCCGATAGTGCACGTCGGGTCGGTAATCGGTTGCCTTCGATTCGTCCCACACGTCTATTTTGCCCAGTTCCAGGAAACAGCCGCCGGGCTTGAGTACATCGAAACCGGCTGCAATCAAATTACCCGACAGGCTGTTTAATACGACATCGATTCCAGCGCCGTTGGTGGCCGTGCGGATCTCGTTGCTGAAGTTGGCATTGCGCGAATCCGCAACGTCGGCGATGCCTAGTTGCCGCAACCAGTCCCGTTTCGACGCACTGCCAGCAGTCGCGAAAATTCGCGCACCTGCAGTGTGCGCCAGTGCGAGCGCGGCCATGCCCACTCCACCGGTAGCTGCGTGGATCAACACACTGCTGTCGGGCCCCAGGTCAACTTCCTGGCGCAGCGCAGCGGCGCTCAAGTAAACGGTCGGCGCGACTGCGGCTTGCTGCAGACTCCAGTTGGTCGGAATTGGCCAAGTTAGAGTCGCTTTGGCGATCACTCGAGTGGCATGGCAACCCGGTGCAATCGCCATCACCGGCATCCCAAGTTCAAACCCGGACACACCTGCACCCAGCGCGGCGACGTAGCCGGCACATTCACCGCCGAGTTCGCCACCATCGCCCGGATACAGTTTCAGCACGTTCAACACGTCGCGGAAATTTAGCCCGCTGCTTTCGACGGCTATCGCTATCTCACCTGGGCCCGGTTTGGAGAGTGGTCGCTGGCGGTAAACCAAATCTTGCAGCCGGCCACTGGCTGGTCGTGCCAAGGCCTGTTCGGCACCGATTGGTTTGCACTCGTCAACCAAAACGCGGCTCAGCAGGCGTGTGCCTCTGTGTACATACAAGCCCGCAGATTCAGGGACTGGAACGGTTAGGGTCTCAGTACCCAGATCGCAATCGATCGCGACAGGTTGTAGTTCCGGCTGCTCAAGCGCCAGCGTAGCAATCAGTCCACGCGCAGCGGCGCCGGCCAAATCCGCGTCATGAGAATCACCGTCTAAGCGCTCGGCGCCCTCGGTCAGCAGTACGAAACGGGCTGGCCGAGCAGCCGTGATCAATGCCTGCACTCGGGTCAGCAAATCCACCACGGTTTGTTGTGGATCGCCGCCACGCTCGACTCGATACAGCTGTACCGGTAGACCTGTGGCGGCCGAGTCTGCGGCGTCCGTTTGCTGCCAGTGAATTCGCTGAACGCGGGCCTGCGTTTGTGCAGAGCGCTGAGTCGGACGCAGGCGCAGTTTTTCAACCCGAGCTACCGGGTTGCCATTGGGTTCGTTAAGGGTGATGTCGGCGAGCAAGTCGCCACCGTCGTCGAGCCATGCGCGGCAATAGACAGTGAGCTCATGGAGTGACGACCTGCCCGCAAATTCAAATCGTGAGATACCTATTGGTCGGTAGTTCTCACCCGCGGGGCGCAGGCTCGCGGCCGCGCCGGCCACGCTTTGGAAGGCTGCGTCTAATAGTGCCGGGTGGAGATGGAATCGATGGGCGTGTGATGCGGTATTGAGCAACACTCTGGCTTGCGCCATGCCGTCACTGCAGCGCAATTGGTCCAGCGTACGAAAAGCCGGTCCGTAGTTTATGCCCTGAGCTTGAAAGCCAGCTAAGAATGCCTCGAGATTGATCGGGGCGCCCAGATCGCTGCGGCCTACGGTGGTTGAAAGATCGTTCGTGCAGTCAGTTCTGCCGACGATGCGTGCCGAGGCAATGCGGGTCCAACGATCCTGAGCTATCGGTGACCCGTGGAGAACAATTCCAGTTGCTCCGAGTTCGGAATGCACATTGATGGGATCCGTCACATCGAGCATATTCTCGAATTGCAGATCTTCCAGCGCCACTGGTGCCCCAGCCTGGGTTGCTAGCATCAATTCAATCATCGCTGCAGCGGGCATGACGGCGCGGCCAGCAACACGGTGATCTCCAAGCCAGGCCGGTTCCTTGGCCGACAACTGCGAAACGAAAGTTGTCTCGTCTCCGGGCGCGCGCTGCGCTGCTCCTAGCAAGGGATGTGCCGCAGCATCGGCTGGAGCAGAGCGCATTCCTGACGCTGCTTCGAACCAGTGATGAGTGCGTTCGAAGGGGTACAACGGCAGCGCCGACCAAGGCGGTTGGGTCGTTTCGAGTTGCAGCGTGTCGCCGGCGAGGAATCGTGTGGCAGCCTCCGTCAGCGAGACTACCGGTGATAGCCGAACGTTCACGTCGCGGATTTCGACTTCTTTCGGTTCGGCCTGTGTTAGCGCGTCGGCGCCTTCTTCGGCGTTGGACGCGCGTACCGCAATTCGCCAGTGCAGCTGGCTACGACGCGCCAGCAAACTAGCGGCAATCAGAGCGAATTCATCCTTACCGCAGCGTCGCAGTTGCGCTGCCACCGATTGCGCCAAGTGACGCGCGGCGGTGGCGCTAGCCGCCGAAACCACAATCAGTTGCTCTTCGCTCGAGGCCGTCAATTCGCTAGGCGCAGGCTGTGGCGCCTGTTCGAGCACCACGTGAACATTCGTGCCCGAAAACCCGAATGAGCTGACCGCAGCTCGCCGCGGGCGTCCAGCTACCGACGGCCAAGGGGTCATTGTGCGGGCAAATTCTATTCGGGCATCGCCCAATTCGATGTGTGGGTTAAGCGATTGGAAGTGTGCATTTGGCGGGATCATTCCCGCGTTCATGGCCAACACAGTTTTGATCAAGCCGGCCATCCCGGCCGTGGCCTCCAAATGTGCGACGTTGCTTTTCACCGCGCCAACATACAGCGGCGGCTGTAGTGCCTGCCTGTTGCCGTACACCTGCGCTAACGCATGAATTTCGATCGGGTCGCCCAGCGCG
>QIMA01000089.1 GCA_003233535.1 Rhodanobacteraceae bacterium | reverse complement strand
GTGCAGCCCTTTGGGCTGGATCTGTGTAGCGGCGTGCGCGTGGATGGGAATTTGGACCAAGAACGACTAGCCGCTTTCGTCACCGCGGTCGAGCTAGCCCGATAGACAAACGACCGCCAACTGGCATCACCTACAGAGAGCTTATGCATGATTCCCATTAGTTTCGAGTTCTTCCCGCCCAAGACCGACGATCAAAAACGAATCATGCGCGCAAGTGCTGCGAGCTTTAAGGCGCTCGATCCAGAGTACGTCTCGGTCACTTTCGGTGCCGGCGGCTCCACGCTCAACTACACCTTCGACACTGTGGTCGAACTGCAGCGCGACTTTGGCTTCGATGTGGCCCCGCATCTGTCTTGCTTGGGTGGCACCCGAGAAGAAATCCGCGCGCTGCTGCAGCGCTATGTGGACAAGGGGATGAACCGGATCGTTGCCCTGCGCGGAGACATGCCTAGCGGTATGGCCAGCCCGGGTGAGTTTCGCTACGCCTCCGAGCTCGTCGCCTTCATCCGCGCCGAATTCGGCGACCAGTTCCGCATCGAAGTCGCTTGCTACCCCGAGTTTCACCCCCAGTGCCACGATGCGCGCACCGATTTGAAACACTTCGCAGGCAAAATTGCTGCCGGAGCCGACGCCGCTATCACCCAATATTTCTTCAACGCCGACAGCTATTTCCGCTTCGTCGATGACGCCCGAAAGTTGGGCATCGAAGTGCCGATCGTGCCCGGCATCATGCCGATAACCAACTACTCTCAGCTCAGTCGCTTCTCCGAAATGTGTGGCGCCGAGATCCCCCGCTGGCTGGAACGCCGTCTGCGTGCATTCGCCGACGACGCTGCCGGAATACGCGCCTACGGGCTGGAGGTGGTCGGCGATTTGTGCCAGCGGCTAGTCGCCGGCGGAGCCCCTGGACTCCACTTCTACACGCTGAATCGATCTAAGGCGACGCTGGCTATTGTGGAGGGGATTAGATAAGCGCATAGAAAGGGCACAGGGTGGGCGGCCCAGAGGGCATTGGATACAGCTGTCCGCCGTCGCTTGGCCACATCCATCGAAGACTTAGCGGGAATTGCGCTCATGACGATCTCGGTCAACAGGAAGCTGAGTTGAGATGGTTGCTGGCCAGCGTCATCTCCGGCAATCGGTGTCGTTGTTCCGCGCCGGGATCCCAATCTGTAGTGCCCATGATCTCCTGCGCTTTAGCGATCAGTTTTTTTGATTGTGCGATCACTTCCGCGACTTCCGCGCAACCAATGGCCTTGCCCGCGTTAGACTGGTGGATTGTGACCTGACCGGGAGCCGGAGTTTGCTAAGGACACCTATCAGGGCGGCGCTGCTCGCGCTGCTGATGACGGCGAGTGTGGCAGCCCACCATCCCAGTGGCCCTGAGCCCATCACCAACGACGTGGTGGTGGCACGGGTGTACACCGACAGCGAGGACCGGCTGACGCAGCTGCGGGAACGCCATGATCTTTGGTATTACCTGTGGCGGGAGGGCTACGCGGTGATCCGCACCGATCGCGGTCGTTTGCCCACCGACGCGGTGATCGATCAAGCCCTGACTGCCGGGCTTTATGCGCCCAGGGATTTCAGCAGGGGCGGCGGCACCCTCGGCGGCCGGCCCTGCTACCGAACCGTAGAACAGACCTACGTCGACCTGCAGGCCCTGACGATCAGCCATCCCAATCTCGCGACCTGGGCCGACATCGGTGATAGCTGGGAGAAGACCCAGGGCCTCGGCGGATATGACACCCACGCGCTGGTGTTGACCAATCAGGCAATCCCGGGTCCCAAGCCGATCTACATGGTGATGAGCGCCATCCACGCCAGGGAACTGGCCACCGCCGAGGTGAATACGCGCTTCGCGGAATTGCTGGTTGCCAATTATGGGGTGGATGCCGATACCACCTGGATGCTGGACTATTTCGAGGTGCATATCCTGCCCCAGCAGAACCCCGATGGACGCAAGATGGCCGAGGCCGAATGCGCTGGCTCTTGTAGTCCGGGTTGGCGCAAGAACACCAATCAGAATTACTGCGGTGCGACCTCGGATTCTCGCGGCGCGGATCTCAACCGCAATTCCTCGGGCACTTTTTGGGGCGGAAGTTCCTCCAGCGGCAACGCCTGCAGTGACACCTATCGCGGCCCCTCTCCCGCTTCGGAGCCGGAAACCCAGTCGGTGGAGAACTATGCGGCCAGCGTGTTTCCGGATTTTCGCCTCGAAACGCCTGGCGACCTGACCACCCCCGCGGACAATGACGCCGACGGTATCTTCATCTCCGTTCACAGCTCGGGCGACATCGTGTTCTATCCTTGGGAAGGCAGCAACAATGTGCCACCCAATCTTTTGGGCCTGCGCGGCTTGGCCCAAAAGATGGGCTTTGCCAGCGGCTTCGCCGCCTGTCAAAACTGCTTTCTCGGCCCGGCCTCTGGCACCAACGTCGACAACATCTACGAAAAGCTCGGCATTGCCTCGTATACGTTCGAGATTGGCAGCAGCTTCGGAGAAAGCTGCAGCAGTTTTGAGTCCACGGTGTTGCCAGAAACCCTGGCCGGTCTGCTTGCCGGCATCAAACACACCCGACGCCCCTACCAGACCTCACTCGGCCCTGACGTGCGCAACCTGGTACTGAGCGACAGCGCCGGATCGGCGACCTTGAGCGCGGTGGCCGACGACACCCAGCGGGCGGTGAACGGTGGCGGCGAGCCAGTGGACGCCGCTCAGTCCATCAGCGAAGTGCGCTTCACGGTTGGCGATCCGCCTTGGGTTGCGACCCAGAGCTTTGCCTTGAGCGCCGACGACGGGATGTTTGATGAAACCAGCGAGGCGGCCAGCGCGTTGATCACTACGGCCCAGATACCCGGTGGCCAAGGCATCGTGTTTGTCTATGCGATCGACAGCAATGGAGATCAGGGTCCGCCATCGGCGCTATTCGTCGACATCGACGGCATTTTCGCTGACGGGCTGGAGAACCCATCGCCGTGAACAATCTCTGACGCTCGCTGAGATCGCGACATCAGCGCACTTTGATGGTGGGTTCCAGGCTAGGGCGGTACGACCACGAGGCAGATTGCCAATGTGCTTGCGCTTGACTAGCCCGGATATTTCATGAACTCGCGCGATGATCGCGCAGGACATTGATTGCCCAAACAGCCTTCGGCACGGCCTGACTCAAACCTTGAGGCTTGGAAAATTCATGAAAGATCGACACATAGTACTGTTGGTGTGCTTGGGGGTAGCGTCTTTCTTAGGCATCTTCGTCGGCATTTTTATGCTGGTGAACAGTGCATTGAAAGGGCAGGTTTACGAGCAATCTCTGGAGAATGTCAGAGCTAGCAGCGAACTGCGGCAACACCTGGGCACGCCGATTGATTCTGGCTATATGGTCATGGGCAACATCAGTACCAGCGGCGGTTCTGGCCGGGCGGACATTAGCTATACGGTGCATGGGCCCAGTGGCTCAGCGAAGGTGTACGTCTTGGCTACGAAAGCGTTGGGCGCATGGTCCATCACTGAACAAGTCGTCGATTTGAAGAACGCCAGCGAACGAGTACCGCTTGTCGTCGACGGCAGGCCGACGGGGGCACCATTTCCCCAATCCCGTCAGTAGGCAGGCAAGGAGACGCCACTAAGCAGATTGCCCTGCAGCGCCTCCAATGACGGGCAAAGCGAGTCTGCCCACCATTTGGTTTAGTAGGTCTAGGCCGCGGCTCTTAGATCTCTGAGCCAGAAAATACACTCCGAGCCTGCGCTCATCATGGACTGGCGACGACGCGGAGCTACTGCCCGCCTGCCTCGATCTCAATCATCACGTGCACCTCGTCGCCAACCATCGGCGCCATGTGCTTCATGCCGAATTCGGAACGCGAGAACTGGCCGCTGGCCGAAAAGCCGGCGCGTGGTTTCTTGTTGAATGGATGCGGGCCTTGTTGGTTGAGAGTTACGTCCAGCACCACCGGCTTGGTCACGCCCAACACGGTTAAGTCGCCGTGCAATTTGCCATGCTTGTCATCGCTCTTTTCCAACTTGGTCGAGGTAAACCGAATTTCCGTATATTCGGCCAAATTGAAGTAGTTCGCCGCGCGCATGTGGTCGTTCCAGGTGGCGTCGCCCATCTCCAGTGAGTCGACTGGGATGGTGATGTCGACTTTAGACTGGCTCCAGTCCGACTGGTCGAAATCGAAGCTGCCGGAGAACTCAGTAAATTCGCCGTAGCTGTAGGAGAAACCCAAGTGCTTCACTTTGAACATGACCTTGGAATGCACGGTGTCGAAGGTGTAGGGCGTGGTTTCGGCGTGCGCGGTAGCGGTCATCAGGCCGAGCGCCAGAGCGAGTGCGAGTTTCATCAATTGGGGTCCTTTGCTGATCGGGGTTGGGCGCAATCCTAACCTTGATGGCGGTGATCACGTAGTGACGCGTGTGATGGTTATGACCGGACGACCGTCCTGCAGCGTGCATCAGGGGCAGGGATAGTGGCGAACTGACCTCGCTAGGTCCGAACAATATCCAGCAAATGACGCTCTTCGCTGACGAAGGGTACGGTGAGCCGATGGCTAGCCAGCAGCTTCCAGCCCGTCGGCAGCTCGGCGATTTCGTCATTCGGGTAGCGCCCCTTCATTGCCAGCAAATGGCCGTCCGGGCTAAGCAAATGACCGCCGATCTTGAGCAGGCCGGCCAAAGAAGCGCAGGCTCGCGCGGTGACTAGCGGCAGCGGCGCATCCAGCTTGACCGATTCGGCGCGTTCCTGTCGCACTTCGACCCGCTCCAGTCCAAGCTCGCGGGCCACTAGGCTCATAAACCGCGCCTTCTTGCCGTTGCTTTCGATCAGCACAACGCGACGAGAAGGTTCCCATATCGCCACCACCAGCCCGGGAAGCCCGGCGCCGGCACCCAAATCTGCCAGATCGCCGGGCGGCAGGTGTGCTATCAGCACCAAGCTGTCGAGCAGGTGCCGATCGACCATCGCCATCGGTTCACGAATGGCGGTGAGGTTGTAGACCCGGTTCCAGCGTTCGATCAACTGCTGATAGCTCAACAGCTGATCGGCTCGGGCGTCGATTGGGAGACCCAGCTGGCTCATGCCGGCGCTTAGGCGTTCTTTGGGCTGGGCTGACGACATTGCGGTGGTATCCGTACGCATACAGTGCGCAGGCGATTCTACGCGTGCGATCACTGACGCTGGAACTCGATCCCGCTAATACGGCCGGAGCTGAGCAAAAAGCGATCAACCGAGCCACTGTCTGATCGCCCAAACTGCAACATCACCGATCCGCTGAAGGCGTCGAGCCTACCGGAGCCGAGCAGTCTTGGCTCACTCACGAAGCTGCCCGCGAACGTCAGTGGCGGCCGCACCGCAGTACCGTGATTCGAGCGCCCAGCGGTCACCTACCCGGTGCATATCGAAGCCATCGATTAGCCTTCGGCGCACGCCCGACTGCAGGGCAAATCCTGCTCTATGCGACCGATGCAAACTTAAGGTATTGACTGAGATAGTTCGTCTAAGTTACTATGAACGCTAGAAAAATAAAGTTTGACGATTACCAGCCAGCGCAGGAAGCGCGATATAATGATAGCGGCCCAGTTTGGGGTCAACTCAGGGCGCACCGTCAGGGCGCCCTTTTCTTTTGCCTCCAGTTTGAGTCCCGGTCGTTTAGACATTTCTTAGCGATGGACTCAACGCTGGTCGACAGGCTCTAAAGTCCCTTGGCACCGCAGCACAGTGCGGTAGTCTGCGCAGACTCAAGTAGGGAATGATCCTGATGTCGGTTCGCTCGATTGCTTTGTACGCCGCCCCACTGCTAGGTCTGGCCGTGTGCGCCATCGCCTCCAATAGTTTTCCCATGCCGCTGGCGATCACTGCCGGCGTCACCGTTTGGGTTGCTGGCTGGTGGGTGTT
>QIMA01000302.1 GCA_003233535.1 Rhodanobacteraceae bacterium | reverse complement strand
TTACCGGCGGTCTTTATGCTGATCTGGCAACTGGTCGCCGGCAGCGTGGCCTGACAACCGTCGATACCGTCGCTAACTATCACAGTACCGCTCGGCGCACCGGCACCTGGAGCCTGCACGCTAACGGCGAATGCCACCGTTACCGACTGGCCAACCGCGGACGGATCTGGCATCTGCGAGGTGACCGTGGTTTGCGTTTGCGCGCGGTTTACCAAATGCGTGGCCAGCGCGGACTGACTGGCGCCGAACAAACATGCGCCGGGCACGTAATCGCCGAGCAGCGCTTTGAAGATCGCATTCGGCGCGGTGAGTGTGCAGCTGCCCTGTGCCGTACCCGGCGCGATAGCCGGTGCCAACGTTGCCAAGCAAGTGTCGTTATTGGGCAACTGCGTGATTGTCACCGTGCCGCAGGGCACGCCGCCTATCGCGCCGACCACCTCGACGCTGGCCGTGTAGGGCTGACCTACGACGCTCGGCTCAGGATCGGTACCGGTGATCGTAGTTGTGGTCATTTCCGGCGCGCCTGCAATCACCGTATGCGCTTCGCCACCACTGATCCCGCCGAGGAAGGAAGCATCACCGGCATAGTTCGCCGTGAACGTTACCCCGCCTGCCGCGTTCAACGTGATATCGCAACTACCTAAACCGGCGGCATCTAGCGCAGCCACCACGCAGGACTCGCCGCTGTCAGCGTTAACCGTGACCGAACCTGAGGGTGCTAGCACATTGCCGGTCACCGCGGGCTGCGCCTGCACTTGAACGGTCACCGCCGCTCCTGGAGCCGATGGGTCGGGCGTATCGCTAACAATCACCACTGTCGATGCGGCTTGGGCAACCAGATGCGGCATCGTCGCTGCCACCGGCTCAAATCCCGGATCGCGTACATAGGTCACGTCGACCGACTGTGGGCCAAGCGTAAGCGCGTTCAAGCTGCACTGACCCGCACCCAGAGCAAGCGTGATGACGCAGCTTTCGCCACCGCTGCCGATCACGTTGACGGTGCCACTAGGTACGCCCACCGAAGCCGACAAACCCACTTGCACCGTGTACGGATCGCCAACCCCACTGGGCTCGGGATTGATAGTGAAAGTGTCGATAGTCGTCGGGTTGCCAACGTCATGGATTTCTCCATCGAGGTCCACGGCTGGGCCGAATGCTTGATTGGTGTCGTCGTAGAGGGCACCCAGATTGAACGTACCCACATCGCTTGGCGAGTTCAGCAAGCAGCTTCCGACATTAGCGTCAGCGGCAACCAGCACGATGCTGCACATCTGCACGTCACCGTCATCAACAAAGATGTCGCCGCGAACCAGGAAAGGCCCGTTATCGGTCACCGTCACTTCGACCGAGTAGGCATCACCAAACAGCGACGGGTCCGGCGAGTCGTCGGTGATGTTCATGGTCACGTCGTAGTAGCCAAACTCGCTGGTCTTGCAGTTCGCGTCTGTCGCCGTGGCAATGAGCACGTCGTCTGGGCCCAGCGACGGTGCTCCAGGCAGAACGAAGGTTTCGGTGGCGCCTGGACTAGCCGGGCTGTAGGAAGCGGCGCCGAGGAATTCTATGCCTTCATCGCCAGCCGCTCGATAAAACTCCACCTGCAGCGGAAAGGCCGCGTTGGAGAGATCAGTATCGACCGAGTAACCGATAGTGAACTGACCGCTTACCGGCGTGTCGGGCAGGAAGACGCTGATATCCGGGTAATTCTGCCCGTTGTTGAAGCCTGCGTCAGCATCCAGCATGTCGTTGATCTGACGGCCATCGGCGCCAAAATCGATCGCCGGGCCAGCATTGTTGGCGAAGCTGTTGCCGCTTACGCACAGCCGCCCTTCGACCAGCTCACCGCCAGCGACCGGGAACACGCCACTGAGTATGCCGGCATTGGCATTGAACTCAATCTTGTTGGCCAATCCAGGAGCGATCCCGCCGACGTTGACCCGACCAAAGGTCATGTCGATCACGTTAATGCCGTTGGCGTTGCCCAGCGGCGTCGTACCGTCCACGCCCAGACCAATGTAGTTGCCGATGATTGCGGTGTCGTTGAAGCAAGTTTCTGGCACACCGGGCGCGCACTGGAATCCGATACCGTCCTCAAGATTGGCCGATATCACGTTGCGCTCTTCACCCATGGGACCGCCAACCTGCCCGAATGCGGCATTGTCGTTGGAACTGTAGAAGATACCTCGCCGACCGTTAGGCAGCGGCAGCAGACCGCTCACGTCGGTTCCAATCAAGTTTCCTTGCACGGTCACCAACTCGGCGCTGATCAGCATGCCGTGGTCGAACTGGCCGGAGATTAGGTTGCGGTTGGCCGGCGACGGCGAGCCAATGCTGACCATCGCTCCACCCGGCGCATTGTTCAGCACAATGCCGTTGCCCTGGATGGTCGCGGGCACGCCGGTTCCCGCAACATCGGTACCGATGTAGTTACCGTAGACCGTCAAACTGCCCGCGGCGTGGACATTGAGCAGCACGCCTGCGCCGCTCCAGCCGTTAATCACCAACCCTGAAACCTGGCCAAAACCGGTCGGCAGGCTGAACACCAAGCCATCCCCAGTGGTGTTTGCTCCCGACAGCACCACGCTCAGATTGCCATTCAGTCCGCCGACCAGCGCGGTCTGCGTGTTGGCCAACGCGCCGGGCTGGCTGTAGCCGTCGATTGACAGGTCATCGACGATCACCGGCAACGGCGTCAGCGGCGAGATCGTGTGCGGGCCGGCGCCTGGAATATTGAACATAACGATATCCGGAGCAGCGTCGCTATTGGCCGTAGTGATGGCTTCGCGCAGCGTGCAGCCATCGCCTGTGCCGGCGATATCGCAGGTGCCGTCACCGGGATCAAGGGTCGTGGTGACCACCAATGGACCGCCTACCGGCTGAAACACGACCGCGGTGGCCGTCTGATCCAGTTCATGCGTAGCGAAGGGATTCACGCCTAGCCCCGGGCTTCCTGTAGACGAAGCGAACTGCAGAAGCGTAAATACGTCGACTGCGGCGGGAATGAATCCACCGAACTGGGCAATATCGATCGTGCCGTCGAGGTTTGCGGTTCCCGTGATCAGCAGTTGGTCGTATTGGGCGCCAGGGATAGTGCCGCCTATCTGCATATCGACCGCCGAGCCCGGCTCAAGATTGAAATTGCCGCCGATGCTCATCTGCCCAGGTTGATTGATCAGGGCGATCTCGTCGCCGGGTCGGATGACGGCGTTTGCAACGTTGAGATCAGAGCCAATCAATCCCGCGCCGCGGAGCTCACCAGCATTGACTTGAACGGGCGCAATACTGCGCAACTCGGCGCCAGCGTCAACCTGAGTGATTGCAGTGGCCCCATTCTGGGTCAGGTTGTCAATCGACAGCACGCTGGACTCAATATCAAGCCCACCCATATTCGTGAATGCTATCGACGATTGGATCTCGGCATCGCCAGCACCGCGCTTGGTTACGGAGCTGTTGTTGACAAACGTTGGGCTGCCGCCAGCGCTGCGCATGGACGGCATAGCGCCGGCAGCCGGAGCAATGAGGAATGACGAACCCGCCGCGACAGTCACCGCGCTACCCGCATCGATATTGACAACGCCGTCGCGCCAGATGACCGAGCCGTCGACCTGCAGGTCGATGTCAGTAAACGTGAACGATTGGCCTGACGACTGAGGGAAAAACGCGGTGGACGCAAGGGAAACGGGTTGCACGCCAGCGAGCGAGTGAACATCGCCGTCCGTTAGTGTTGCTGTTCCGGTAACATTGATTGCCCCTTGGGTGCCCAAACTTGCACCGACGGCGGTCATTTGCAGCGTGTCCAAATTCAGCGGTGTTGCCAGTAACCAGTTGGCCGTCGAGCCGGCGAAAATAACCAACTCGGTTAAGCTGAAGCTACCCTGCAAGTCGACAATCCCGCCGCTGCTCACTCCAAGCGAACCATCGCCAGCCAGATTGGTGCCCGGGGCAAATACGCGGCTGTGGCCGTTAATCGTCAAGCGGCCAGGTGCATCGACTTGGTACGTTCCGCTATCGCCACCGCCCGCGGTGAGAGTCAACGCGTCGATATCCACGCCGCCGCTATTGGTAAACGGCAACTCCATCACCACGGTCTCATTGCCGCTCATCGTCCCCTGATTATCGACCAAATTCCCTGGATTCGCATCGCTGTCCCTGAACCGCGCAACAGCTCCGGGTAGAAGCATGAAGTCCATCGTAGCCAACGACGAATTAATGATCTGAGCGCCGTTGGCGAATACTGTGGTATTCCCCTGCACTTGACGCAACGAACCATCGTTGAGCAATTGGCGGCCGTCCAGTAAGCGCGCAGAGAAATCTCCTGGCGTGCCGGCCATGGTGCTAATCGCCGGTGCGCCCAACGTCAGTGTCTCCCCCGGCAAACCAACGATGGCACCCGCATTCCAAACAAACGCGTTGCTGACCGTGGGCAGCGCCGCACCACGAAATACGGACAAGGGATCAAGGATCTCCAGCGTGTTGATGCTCGGGTTGCCGGATGTCATCAGAAGCTGCGCTGCTTCTACCCGCAGCACGCCGGTGCTGGCGAACGCGCCAGCAATGGTGTGCATGCCCACCGGACTTGGTCCAGGACGCCCAAAGTGCACGTCACCGGCACCGCTGAAGGTACTGGTCATATCGAAGACCTGCGTGCCCTCGGCGAGGATCAACGTGGCACCGGCACTGACGTCCAAACTGCCGCTGAAGCCGCCATCGCCGGCGATAATCAGCGTGCCCGCCTGAACCTGAAAGGCGCCGCCACCGGCGAAATTAACGCCAAACTGAATTTCGCCGTCGGAACTACCGCTCTTGGTGATCACGCCGTCGTTGCGAATCAGTGCCATTAGGCCGCCGGGCCGATCAATGGATTCAACCGGGCCATTGAAGGTCCAGTTCCAGATACCGGTCGCGGTGTTGTTGATCGTCGTGTCCTGCAGGCGGATCAAGCCGCCGGTCCAGTTGATCGTGCCGTCGTTGATCAGTTGACGATCAGTAAGGAACTTGTCGCCACCGGTCCACGTGGATACGGCGAGAGAAGACAGCGTGATCGACGGACTTACCGCCGTCGCTGCGAGCGTGCCGGAAGTCCAGTCGAACGCGCCGCTTACGTCTAAGTTGGAATCGCCAATTAGCGAGCCACCGTTCATTTGCAGCACATTGACGGTCTCATTGAAGCTCAGATCGACGCTACCGCTGCTAATGACCGCTGTATCGGAGGGACCCGGCGTTCCCGCCGTTGTGCCGGAGCCAGTCCCGCAATTCATCCACGCTGCCGGGTTGTTCCAGGTGCTAGCACTGCCGTCCCAGGTACAAACGACCGGGCCGAGAATGACGACCGGCTTAAGGTAGACATCGACCAAGCCGTTGCCATCACCCGGACTGAGATTGGTCGCTCCGGAACTGAATACTCCAACGCTTCCGTCGCCACTGATAGCGATAGCCGCTGTATCTCCGTTGCCTAGCGTGCCACCAAAGTTCTGGCTGAGCGCCGTTGTCGAGGCCGGGCTGAGCTCGCGCACAAAGACATTGTTGGGCGTCAGCGGATTGACGTTGATGATACTCGCGCCGGCTGCACAGGTGCCGGCCAAGGCGCCGCTGCTGCAGCACATGAGCACCGCAGCCATAGCCAACGCTGGCCCTGAATTGCGTGCCCAAGGCATGTCGCGACTCGTATTCGCCACTGGTCGCCGATCACCCCCGCCACAAAGATCCCGCATGCTCGCCCCCTAACTGGAATTGCATTTTGCCAGCGAATCAATACTCCAGTCTTGGCATTCTCCCCAAGACAATGGACTTGGACCCACACAGCTAGCATTGTTCGCCGCTGGCTGGTCTACGTCAACGCAGTAGCACGCTGATCAGGGCCAGTCAAAAGGACCCGAAAATGGGCTGTTGCGGCCAAACCGCACAAGCCCTGAGCGACCGAGGAGACCAGCGCGGATCAGGC
>QIMA01000431.1 GCA_003233535.1 Rhodanobacteraceae bacterium | reverse complement strand
GACGGTGGCTACACTTGGCGCTCCGATCCGCGGCTTACCCTGAACACGCCGATACGCTTGACCGAAGCGCAGATCCAAACGCTGCTGCGCGCTATCACCTGCCCTAAATTGATCGTTTTGGCCAAGCCTGCGACGGTCTACCTGGATGGTGAAGTAGCCAAGGAGCGCCTGCAGGCCCTGCAACCAGCCACCGTGTTGCGGCTGCCAGGTACACATCACCTGCATTTGGAGGACGCACCGACCGTCGCACCCGCTATCGCTCGCCTGCTCGATAGCGCCGTATGAGCCATGTTCTGGTAACCGGCGGCGGCGGCTTCGTCGGCGGCGGTTTGTGCCGAGCGCTGCGCGAGCAAGGCCATCAAGTCCGCGCGCTGCAGCGCAGTCTGTCTCCGGCGCTAACCGAGTTGGGCGTAGAAGTCATCAGCGCCGACATCGCTGACGCGGCAGCGGTGTGCGCAGCCTGCGCTGGCATCGACAGCGTCTTCCATGTTGCGGCTAAGGCCGGGGCCTGGGGCGCGTACGAGGATTACCATCGCGCCAACGTCGTCGGCACCCAGAACGTGCTGGCAGGCTGTCGCGCGGAATCGGTTCGCTGGCTGGTATACACCTCCACGCCTAGCGTGGTGCACGCCGGCGACGACCTCGCCGGCGTCGACGAGAGCGCGCCCTACGCTGAGCACTTTCAGGCACCGTATCCGCAGACTAAGAGCATTGCCGAACAAGCGGTACTCAAAGCGCACGGCACGGACTTGGCGTGCGTAGCACTCAGACCGCACCTAGTCTGGGGGCCGGGCGATAACCACCTGCTGCCGCGCATGGTGCAGCGAGCCCGCGCCGGCAAACTCGCCTTTCTAGGCCCGGCAGACAAGCTGATCGACGTCACCTACATCGACAACGCGGTCGACGCCCACCTGCTCGCCTGGGCAGGGCTGAAATCCGGCGCGGACTGCGGCGGCAAGGCGTATTTCATCTCCGACGGCCAGCCCATCGCGATGAAGACGATGGTCAATCGGCTGCTGCAGGCTGCGGGCATCGACCCGGTTAATCGGCACGTACCTCTGGCCTTAGCCCGAGTTATGGCACCGATCGTGGAAACGCTGTGGCGCGGCCTGCGCTTGAAAGGCGAGCCGATGCTCACCAAGTTTGTAGTCGATCAGTTCGCCACGGCACATTGGTACGACATTGGTGCCGCCGAGCGCGATTTTGGGTACGTGCCGAACGTGGATTTGGAGCAAGGTATGCGGGCGCTGGCGGCGCACCTAGCGAGCCAAAGCTAGCCGAGCGGCGGCGGTCGCCGGTTCCATCTAGCCCGGATGTTTCGTGAACTCACGCGATGCTCGCGCAGGACATTGGTAGGCCAGTGGTTTTTGGTGTAGTGGTTCATACACCCGACTGAGGAAAAGTCGCTGGGCGATCAAGGGCCTAGCGAGGGCGCGTGAAGTTTATGAAATCCCGGGCTAAGTACTATCGACACCCTGTAACTCTGGCATCCGCGATAGAATCAGGGTCCCGCACCAGATCGCCGATTTATGGCCGACGCCTCCGCTACTAAGACACCATTGCCGCTGCGCACACTGCAGCGCGCTTTGAGCAAAGCCATCGAGCTGGATCCGGCAACCGCCAGTCGATTAAGCAAGCTAGATGGGCGCAGCATCACGATCACTCTCGATCCGCCGGGCTGGCGCTTGGGCGTAAAAATTGTCGATGGCGGTTGCGCGTTGAGCCTGCCGGAAGCAGATGGCGATGCCGCTGACCTAGCCGTGCGGATGCCGCCCGCCGCAATCCTTGCTCAGCTGGAGCGAGCCGCATCTGGACTAGCCAGCGCCGCCAAGGGCGTACAAGTCGCGGGCGACGCCGAACTGGCGAGCACGATTCTCGAGCTGGCCAGAACCTACGAGCCCGATACGGCTGAGCTGCTCACGCCGCTGTTTGGCGACGTGCTGGGCCAGCAGTTGGCCCAGGGTCTGCAGGGCGCCGCGCGCTTCGCCAAGCGCAGCTTCGAGCACCTCAGCCGCAATGCCAGCGAGTATCTGCGCGAAGAAAGTCGCGACCTGATCGCCCCGACTGAAATGAATCAATGGGTGGACGACATCGACGAGCTGCGCGATGACATCGCTCGTGCCGAGGCAAGAATCGAGCGCCTAGCCAGGGCACGACCGTGAAGAGTCTGCGCTCCGCGCTACGCCTGTTAGGCATCGTTCGGATCTTGGTTCGCTACCGGCTGGACGATTTACTGCCAGACGGCTGGCCGCTGCTGCGACTGCTGCGACTGGTCGTGCGCCGCAAGGCTGAGGTCTCTGCGCTGCCGCGCGGCGGTCGTTTGCGCAAGGCGCTGGAGGAATTAGGCCCGCTGTTCGTTAAGTTTGGACAGATCCTGTCCACCCGTCGCGATCTGATGCCCGCCGATATCGCCGAAGACTTGGCGCAGCTACAGGACCGTGTTGCACCCTTCCCCGGCGAGCAAGCGCAAGAGCGAATCGAGACAGCCTTGGGCAAGCCGATAGCGGAGCTGTATGCCAAGTTCGACCTAACCCCGCTGGCATCAGCATCCATTTCGCAGGTCCATCCGGCCAAGCTCGCCGACGGTCGCGACGTGGTGGTGAAAGTGCTGCGGCCCGGCATCCGGCACCGAGTGAGTGAAGATCTGACGCTACTCAGAAGTTTTGCCAGAGCGGCTGAGCGTTGGCTGCCGGATCACGATCGGATTCGCCCTTCGGCAATCATCGCCGAGATTGAACGCACGCTCACCGACGAGCTGGACTTGATGCGCGAGGGCGCCAACGGCAGCCTGCTGCGACGCAACTTCCTCGACTCCGACGAGCTCTACGTGCCGGAGATGATCTGGCATCTAAGCTCCGACTCGGTGCTAACGATGGAGCGCGTCTACGGCATTCCCCTGGGCAATATGGACGCGCTAAGGGCCGCCAACATCAACTTCGAGGTGCTCGCGCGGCGAGCGGTTGAGTTGTTCTATCAGCAAGTTTTTAGGGACAACTACTTCCACGCCGACATGCATCCGGGAAACATTCTGATTGATCCAGAGCGGCCCGATGACCCGCGCTTCATCGCGCTGGATTTCGGCATCATGGGCGTCCTGCCGGCGGCTGATCAGCGTTACCTGGCAGAGAATTTTCGCGCCCTGTTCAAGCAGGACTACCGGCGTATCGCCGAGTTGCACATCGAAGCCGGCTGGATTCCTGCAAACGTCCGCAGCGACGAACTAGAGGGCTCCATTCGGGCAGTCTGCGAACCCTACTTTACCCGTCCGCTAAGCGAAATCAGCCTTGGCGAAGTCCTGATGAAGCTATTTCAAGTCGCACACCGCTACGAGCTAATCGTACAGCCGCAGCTCATCCTGCTGCAGAAGACGCTGCTCACCGTCGAAGGTTTGGCGCGCACGCTGTGGCCAAAGCTGGATCTGTGGGCGGTGGCCGAGCCGGTGCTGGAAGAGGTGATGTCGCGCCGCTACGGCTGGGAAGCGGTCAATCGCGAGGTGCGCACGCGGTTGCCAGGCTGGGTCGTCCAGGCGCCAGAGATCCCGCGGCTGCTGTATGAAACGCTGCGCCAATCGGCCGAGGGCAAACTGCGCATCCACATGGAGTCGACCGGCATTGAGCAGCTAGTCAACGCCACCAGTGCTGGCCAGGACCGCATCACGCTGGCCGTTTTGGCCGCCGGGGTCTTGCTGTCTGGCGCATTGCTATACACGCTTGGCGAGGCCGCACCGATGATTCTGGGCGTGCCGCTGGCACCGGTATTTGCTGGAACAGGCGTGGTTTTGGGCATTGCTGCACTTGCCAGACGCGGTCGCTGATCCGTGTGAGTAGCGCCGACGACTCGATTGCGCCGCTGCAGATTCTGTACAGCGATGAGTCGATCCTGGTGGTCAACAAGCCGCCCGGCCTACTGGCGCATCGCTCCAAGATTGCCGCTGGCGAAAAAGACGATCTACTGACTCGATTGCGCGAGCAAACTGGCCGCGGTTCGCTGCGTCTAGTGCACCGCTTAGACCGGGCGACCAGCGGCGTGGTGCTGTGCTGCGACGACAAGCCAACGCACGTGAAGCTGGGCCACGCATTCGAACACCGGCAGGTGGATAAGTCGTATTTGGCGATCGCCCGCGGGTGGCCAACTGAAACCAGCGGTCTCATCGACCATCCGCTCAGCGGCGAGCGTAAGAACTCACCGCAAAAAGTCGCGCAAACGCGCTATCGGGTGATCGATACCTGCGAACTACCCTGGCCCAGCGGCCGTTGGGAGACTGCGCGCTATGCCTTGATCGAGACGAATCCGCTGACCGGCAGATACCGCCAAATCCGCCGCCATCTCAAGCACCTCGGCCATCCCTTGATCGGCGACACCAGCTTCGGCAAGGGCGATCACAATCGCTTATTTCGGATGCACCTGGGCGTCCACCGCATGCTGTTGCACGCACAGAAGCTGAGCTTCGAACATCCTACGAGCGGAGAGCGGATGGAGATTGAAGCGCCATTGGACGGGGATTGGGAGAAGGTCTTAGAGTTGTTCAAAGCAGTACCTAACAGCGAAGTGCAACGCGATATACGACGGGCCAACGCGGCACTCAGCTGTTGCCCTTCCTAGCCACCGGAACTCGCTGTTAGCTGCTGGAACTCGCTCTTAATCACCACTCCGCTAACAACACCTGCGCCAATCGCTCGCACCCTTCACGATCTTCATCATCAAATCGCGAGGTCTTTGGGCTGTCGATGTCGAGCACGCCGATCAGCTCACCGTTGATTTCTAGCGGCACCACGACCTCTGAGCGCGATTCGGAATCGCAGGCGATATGGCCTGGGAATGCGTCGACATCGTCAATGACTAGTGTTTGCCGGGTCGAGGCAGCCGTTCCGCACACGCCCTTGCCGAGCGGAATGCGCACGCATGCTGGTTTGCCTTGAAATGGACCAACCACCAGTTCGGTGCCGTCATAGAAGTAGAATCCCACCCAGTTCAGATCGCTAAGGCCGTAAAATAACAGCGCGGATAAGTTAGCGGCCTTGGCGATGCGGTCGGGCTCGCCAGCCAGCAGCGCCGCAGCCTGCTCGACCAGTAATGCATACGTCTCAGACTTAGACATCGATCCGGCGTCGGCCGGCGGAGTGAAATCGAACATGGCAGGTAACAACTCAACAGATACGTTCGCGCATGCTGCATCAGCGCCGCGATCAACGCCAGAGGCAAAAGCGCAACGGCCGCCCGCCCGCGGTGTATTCGTCACTGGAACCGACACGGAAGTGGGTAAGACGCTGGCCAGCTGTGCGTTGATCCTGGCGCTACGCGACAGCGGTTTGAGCGTCGCCGGCATGAAGCCAGCCGCCACTGGCGATACCTTCGAAGCCGAAGATGCCCTGGCGCTGCGCGAAGCTAGCGGCCTGGATGTGCCGCTGAAGCGGATGAACTCATTTTTGTACGAGCCCGCCATCGCTCCGCATCTTGCCGCCGAGCGCGCGCATCACAAGATTGAGATGCGCCGAATCGTGCGCGACTACGACTACTTGGCCGAACGCGCCGAAGCGGTAGTGGTCGAGGGTGTAGGCGGCTGGATGGTGCCGCTCGGGCCGCGACTGATGCTGGCGGACATTCCGCAGCGCCTGCAGCTACCCGTGGTGCTGGTGGTCGGACTGCGCCTGGGTTGCTTAAATCACGCGCTACTCAGCGCTCGCGCGATCGCCGCTGATGGTCTGGAACTGCGCGGCTGGATCGGCAGCGCCGTGGACCCATCGATGGCCTCGCGCAACGACAATATCGATACCCTCAAACGTCGTTTACCCGCGCCTTGTTTGGGCATCATCCCGCCACTGACCGGCAAGAATCGACCCAAGCAAGCGGCCAAACACATCCGCACTCGCGGCCTGCAGCGCACGCTGTGGCCACAACCCGGAGCACCTGCATGAAATATCCGGGCTAGATCTTTGTGCACTAATCGCGCGCCCGGCGCACGAAGAATTTGACGATTGAGGTGGAACTTTTTCCCTCACGCGTAGCTCTTCGCCCGCCCAACCACTAAGCTGCGCCTATGAATGACGAAACTGCACCACTGCGCTTCCGGGACCTTAAGCTCACCGAACCGCTGTTACAAGCGCTGACTGAGGTCGGGTACGAGTCGCCTTCGCCGATTCAGGCCGCCACCATTCCTCCACTGCTAGAGGGGCGCGACGTCCTTGGCCAAGCGCAAACCGGCACCGGTAAAACCGCCGCCTTTGCCCTGCCA
The DNA here is from genome assembly GCA_003233535.1 of Rhodanobacteraceae bacterium. GTDB lineage: Bacteria > Pseudomonadota > Gammaproteobacteria > Xanthomonadales > SZUA-5 > SZUA-5. Next base: position 1,080 of record QIMA01000431.1, on the reverse strand, counting down.
ATCCTGTCGGGTCTGGAACGTGACAACCACACCACGCAGGCGCTGGTTCTAGCGCCGACGCGCGAGCTGGCGATCCAGGTCGCTGAGGCCTTTCAGCGCTACGCCTGCAAGATGCCCGGCTTCCATGTATTACCGATCTACGGCGGTCAAAGCTACGGCCCGCAGCTCAGCGCACTGCGCCGCGGCGCGCAAGTCGTTGTAGGTACGCCAGGGCGGGTGATCGACCACATGGAGCGTGGCTCGCTGAATCTGTCCAAGCTGCGCTGGCTGGTGCTTGATGAGGCCGACGAAATGCTCCGCATGGGCTTCGTCGAAGAGGTGGAAAAGGTACTGGCTAGGCTGCCAGAGGAGCGCCAGATCGCGCTGTTCTCGGCGACCATACCGAGTCAGATACGGCGCATCGCCAACACCTATCTGAAAGAACCCGTGCACATTACGATCAAGGCCAAGACTGCCACCGCCGACAACATCCGGCAGCGCTACTGGTTCGTCAGCGGCTTGCACAAACTGGACGCGCTAACCCGCATCCTCGAGGCCGAGCCGTTCGAGGCAATGATCGTGTTCGCCCGGACTAAGCAGGCCACCGATGAGTTAGCCGAGCGGCTGCGGGCGCGCGGATTCGCCGCCGGTGCAATCAACGGCAACGTCGAACAGAAGCAGCGCGAGCGGATGATTCAGCAGCTTAAGGATGGCAAGATCGACATATTGGTGGCCACCGACGTAGCTGCACGGGGACTGGACGTTGAGCGCATCAGTCACGTATTGAATTACGATATTCCTTACGATGCCGAGTCCTACGTTCATCGCATCGGCCGCACCGGCCGGGCCGGGCGTAGTGGCGAGGCGATCCTGTTCGTCACCCCTCGCGAGCGCAACATGCTGCGCGTCATTGAGCGGGTAGCGCGGCAATCCATCACCCAAATGACCCTGCCCTCGGTCGACGCGGTTAACGATCGGCGGATGGAAAAATTCATGGAGCGGATCAGCGAAACGATCGCTGGCGGTGAGCTGGAGGTGTTCCAGCAGCTGATTGAGAAATTTGAGCAAAGCCACAACGTGCCGGCGATTGAGATTGCCGCC
>QIMA01000323.1 GCA_003233535.1 Rhodanobacteraceae bacterium | reverse complement strand
GGCTGGGATCAAAGTGCGGCGGTTTCACCACCCAGCCTTGAATTTGGCGTCCGTCGACCGAGGACGAAAACCAGCGCTCCTCGATCTCGCCGAGCACGCGATGGGGCAAGATATCGGCATTCAGGTCGGTCAGCATGACCGGCTTGTCGCGCTTAGACAGATAGGCTAAATCCGCCGGCGCAGTGGCCGATCCGCGCGTATAAACAACCACGCCTTCGCGTGAATCCATGCTGCCCCCGCCGTACGGTCGACCCATGGCGGTGCCGCCGAACTGCCGGTCTAGTACCCGCACGTCGCCTTTACGCCGATCCACATAGGCGAGTATGTCCTGGCCTTGGTCGGCGTAGACAATGTGCAAACCGCGTCCCTTCGCGTCCCAGGCAAAGCTATCGATGGAACGATCCAGCTCTGCGCCTAGCTGCGTGATCTCACCTCCAGCGGTGTGCATCACATACAGACGTGTCGCGTGAGCGGCCAGCTTGCGGTCGTCAAAACCCAGCCATGCCATCCAACGACCGTCTTCAGACAAAACCGGAGCACCGTCCGGGCCATCTCGATCGGTCAATGCCTGCATCTCGCCGCTCGCTACATTCAGGCGATAGATCTCGCTGTCGAGCGGGTCAGTTTCAGCATTTCGGTTTGCGCTCAGAAGCAGACTCTTACCGTCTTTGGACCAAGTCAGTGAGCCACCGTAGTTCACCTCGCCATGGGTGAGCTGGCGCGCGCTGCCACCTTCAGCCGGCAGAATAAACACCTGCCGAGCGCCCGCTTCCAGATAGCCCTGGCCATCACCGCGATAGCGCATTTGCTCGATGACCTTGGGCGCCGGGGCCCAGTCTGCACCTTTGGGTGCTTTGGGCAATTTCACCCAGCTTACTGGCGCCTTCGGCACAAACATGCTGAAAGCGAGCCAGCGGCCATCTGCAGACCAGCTCAAACCACCTGGCGATCTCGGCAAGCTGGAGACCTTGGCACTGCGCCCGCCGTCCATCCAGCGGACGAAGATTTGCGCAGAGCTTCCATCACGCTGCACCCAGGCGAGGCGTTCGCCGTCCGGCGACCACACCGGTGACGTCGCGTTTGCGCCGGCCTTGGTTAATGGCTGATGCAGGTCGCCGCCGATTGAGCGCAGCCAGAGTACCGAACTGCGTCGATCCTTGAGCCGATCAAAGCTCATTCGTTGATAGACCACCGAGCGCCCATCGGGCGCCACCGCGGGATTGTTAGCCCACTCCAGCTCAAACACGTCCATCGGCTGCAGGCTGGTCGGCTGCTCCGCCGCCATCGCGGGGAGTGTCACAAACACAGCCAGTACCGCCGAAAGTATCGATAGCTTGCGCATAGAGGGGCTCGAGCATGGTCAGTAAGCCGGCTATCTTATCCGGATCGGGCGACAAGATTCGGTTGCCGGGAGCGAGTCAAACTGATTTAACTAGGGCTGAGAGCTGAGGGCTGAGAAGAGCAGTCCAGCGGTTTGACTTCTTGGCTTGCGATGATGGCGCCCGCCAGACAGCTGACTCGTGCAGCGATTTTTCTTCAGCCGGGTGTATGAACCACTACACCGCTCTTGCAGAAAAACCACTGGCCTACCAATGTCCTGCGCGAGCATCGCGCGAGTTCATGAAATATCCGGGCTAGATCCAGTCCGCGCCAATCTGTAGGTCTACAATCGCGCAGTAAAATTTCGGGAACCTTTGAACAATTCTCCGGTCAACAGCGGTTGCCCAACTTTTTGAACACAGGACGAGTCTGACCAGCTATGGATAGCAAAACCACCGAGTCGACGTTTCAATCGTTCGAAAAACTGCGCGAGGTCATGAATCAGCGCATTGTTGGCCAGAGCCTACTCAATGACCGACTCCTCATGGCGCTACTCGCCGATGGTCACATGCTCGTCGAGGGCGCTCCCGGACTGGCCAAGACCACAGCAATCAAGGTGCTGACGGAACATATCGATGGCGAGTTTCATCGGATTCAGTTCACCCCTGATTTGTTGCCGTCCGACCTCACCGGCACGGAAATCTATCGCCCACAGGAACATCGATTCGAGTTTCAGCAGGGTCCGATGTTTCACAATCTGTTGCTAGCAGACGAAGTGAACCGAGCTCCGGCGAAGGTTCAATCAGCCTTGCTCGAAGCGATGGGCGAACGGCAGGTGACGGTAGGTAGGGTCACCTACCCGCTACCCGAGCTGTTTCTGGTCATGGCGACGCAAAACCCGATCGAACAGGAAGGCACCTATCCACTGCCGGAAGCGCAGTTAGACCGTTTCTTGCTGCACGTGCGTATCGGCTATCCAGACGCCGGCAGCGAAAAACTCATCCTGGAGCTCGCGCGCTCAGCTGCGCGTGGCGACGCAAAGTCCAATGCGAAAGGAATGACCCCGATTCCGCAGGAGCAGATTTTTGCAGCGCGCAAGGAAATCATCGATCTCTACATGGCGCCTAATCTGGAGGAATACCTCATCGCGCTAGTCCTAGCCAGTCGCAACCCCCAACCCTGGGGCGAAGATCTAGCCCGCTGGATTGCCTTCGGCGTCTCGCCGCGCGGATCAATCGGCTTGGATCGCTGTGCGCGGGCCCACGCCTGGCTGGACGGGCGGGACTATGTATCGCCCGGTGACATTCAGGCAGTCGCTCCAGACGTATTGCGCCACCGTCTGTTGGTCAGCTACGAGGCGCAGGCCGAGGGCATCGATTCAGACCACATCATCAACGAGCTGATCGCCCGGGTTCCAGTTCCTTGACGATGCGACTGCACGCCATTGGACCGTTGGCTCGCTAGCCATGAGCCAAAGCTGGAGCATCGAAGCTCGAGATCTGATCGCGCTTGAACGCGAGGCGCGCGCGCTCGGGATACGTCCTGGGCGTCCGGTCAGTACGGCGTTGGCGGGCAGCCACGCCTCGCGTTTTAAGAGTCGCGGCGCGGACTATCTGGAATCCAGGCCCTACCAGCCGGGCGACGACGTGCGTCAACTCGATTGGCGAGTCACTGCGCGCACAGGCAAGGTGCACACCAAGCTGTTCACCGAGGAGCGTGAGCGGCCGGTGCTGATGCTGGTAGACCTCGCACCGTCGATGTACTTCGGCAGCCGGCGCGTGCTTAAGGCCGAGCTCGCTGCGGAAGCAGCCGCACTGCTCGGTTGGGCGGCAATCCACGGCGGTGACCGTGTGGGCTCGGTCATGGCCCTGGAGCCTGATCACCATGAAATGGCCCCAGCCGGCGGGCGGCGCGGCGTAATGGCGCTGATTCAGGCCCTGGTTCGCAGTGTTCCAGCGGGCGCCGAATCACTGCAGCGACCAACTGGACTTGGCAATGCATTAGCGCGCCTGCAGCGGCTAGCACGACCCGGCGCGTTGACGGTGATCATCAGCGACTTCTACGAACTGGACGATGACGCCCAGCGGCGGCTGCGTGCACTGCGGCGGCATCAAGACGTGCGCGCTTTGTGGATCACTGACCCGCTCGAAGATCTGCCGCCACCGCCGGGCCGATATGCGGTCACCGATGGCCAACGCAAAGCGTGGCTAGATGCGCGATCCAACAGCGTCCGCGAGCACTATCACGCCGGCTGGGAAGCGCATGTGGAGCAGCTTAAGTCGTGCATGGACTCGGCGCAGATTCCGCTTACCCGGCTAAGCACCGACGAACCGGCAGCCCGCACGCTAGCCCGCGCCATGGGCGGAAAGCGTCGCGGTGTACCGAGCTTCAAGACCGCGACGGGGTACTGATGCAAAACGCCGCACCCACCCCAGCTAGCGGTCCGCAGCTGCGCGACCTGCATTTACCCGGAGAACCCTCATGGTTTCCGCCCGCCCCAGGCTGGTGGCTGCTGGCAGTGCTCGTGCTGCTGATTGCGTTCTTCGCAATCCGCGCGCTGCGCAAGCACGCGCGGCATCGTCACTGGGCCGGTGCGGCGCAACGCGAGTGGCTAAAACTGAAGAGCGAATACGAACAAGGCGCGAACGCCAGACTATCCCTATGTCAACTCTCGGCCCTATTGCGCCGAGCGGCTGTGCGGCTAGACCCGACCGTGGCCCAACTGCACGGCGACGAATGGGCGCGCTGGCTGGACCAGCAGTTAGGCCGTGACGCCTTCGTCGGCGGCAGCGGTCAAGCGCTCATAGCCGGGCCGTACCGACCGGATGCACCCGAGGACTTGTCGTCGCTGCTAGAGATTAGCGGCGAGACCATAAAGCGAATGGAGCGCCAGCTATGAGCGCCGAATTGGCCTGGCCTTGGGCGCTGTGGATGGGCCTGCTGCCGATCCTGGCGCTGCTGATTCCCGCGGCTGCGGACCAGGGCCCAGCTTTGCGCTTGCCGTTCATGGCGCGATTGGGTGGCGATTTGCAGCAGACTCAGGCCCAGCGTTCGCGGGTTTGGCGCGCCCTCCTACTGTTAGTCATTTGGTCGCTGCTGGTTGCTGCGGCAAGCAGGCCGATCCGCCTGGGTGAACCGGTGTCGCAACCGATCAGTGGTCGCGACGTGATGCTGGCGGTCGACCTGTCTGGCTCCATGGAAATGAAGGACATGGAGATTCGCGGTCAGCTGGTCAATCGTTTGATCGCTTTGAAGGTGATCATGGGCGAGTTCATCTCCCGCCGCGAAGGTGATCGCGTTGGGCTGATCTTGTTCGGCCGTCAGGCCTATCTGCAAAGCCCTCTGAGCTTCGACAATAAGACGGTGCGGACGCTGTTGGAAGAGTCAGAGATTGGCTTGGCCGGGAAGGAAACCGCCATCGGTGATGCACTAGGTCTGGCGGTGAAGCGATTGCGCGATCAACCGGCCGAGCAGCGCGTGTTGATCTTGGTGACCGACGGCGCCAACACGGCCGGCAATATCGCACCGCTTAAGGCCGCTGAGCTCGCCGCCAGCGCCAACGTGAAGATCCACACCATCGGCATCGGCGCTGAGCGAATGGTCCAGCGCAGCCTGTTTGGCGATCGCGTGATCAACCCCTCTGCCGATTTAGACGAAGCCACGCTAAAAAGTATCGCCGAACAAACCGGCGGCCAATACTTCCGCGCACGCGACACCGCAGAGATGAATCGGGTCTACGACGAGATCGACAAGCTAGAGCCGATCGAACAGGACGATCAGGCCTTACGGCCGGTGATCGAACTCTATCCATACCCACTCAGCGCGGCGCTGCTTTTGGCACTGCTGAGCGTGTTGGCAGGCAGCGCGTTGCGCTGGAAAGAGGCCCGCGCATGAGCATGGATCTGCCCATACATTTAGGTGCGCTCACCATCCTTCGACCGTGGTGGCTGTTCGGCCTGCTGTTACTGCCTGTGCTGTGGCGCTATGCCCCCAGCGGCGGCAGTGATCGCGGCACTTGGAGTCGGGTCGTCGATGCACGCTTGCTGCCCTTTCTACTGCAGGGGCGCGAGGGCAAGGCAGCCAGCTCCCCACGTCCCTATTTGTTAGCAGCGGCAGCAATGCTGCTGGTGGCCCTGAGTGGACCGGCATGGGACCAGCAGTCGCTTCCGCTAGCCCGCAGTCAGGCTGCACGCGTGGCCGTCTTCGATCTATCGCCATCGATGGGTGCGTCAGACCTCAAGCCGAATCGCCTCGCGCGTGCTCGCTACAAGCTCATCGACTGGCTGGCACGTCAGCAGGACGGCCAGACCGGCTTGGTCGTGTTTGGCGGCCGCGCATTTGCGGTTGCACCGCTAACCAGTGATGTGGCGACCTTACGCAATTTGGCCGAAGTTTTAGAACCCGGGCTCATGCCGGTGAGTGGGGCTCGTGCAGATTTGGGTATCCGCAAGGCCATCGACCTACTCGAAGGCGCAGGGGTCAATGGCGGTGAAATCGTGCTCTTTACTGACGGCATTAACCGCACTGCCGTGCGCATGAGCGAAGAGTTGGAGCGCCGCGGTATACGTTTATCCATTCTGGCAGTCGGCACAGCCGCGGGCGCGCCGGTCGCAATGCCTGGAGGTGGCTTCTTAACTGACAA
>QIMA01000218.1 GCA_003233535.1 Rhodanobacteraceae bacterium | reverse complement strand
TTTCATAAACTTCACGCGCCCTCGCTAGGCCCTTGATCGCCCAGCGATTTTTCCGCAGTCGGGTGTATGAACCACTACACCGCTCCTGCAGCAAAACCACTGGCCTACCAATGTCCTGCGCGAGCATCGCGCGAGTTCATGAAATTCCGGGCTAGGATGAGCGGAGCGATGCGCATCGATCAATAGCGCCACTGCCCCACCACGCCCTTGAGCAGACTCAGCATCCGCTGCGCCAATATCGGCCGCGCATAGCGCTGCGCCGCAGCCAACCCTTGCTTGGAATAACCTTCGGCCAGCGCCGGATCCGCACCCAGACGCTGCACTGCAGCTGCCATCGCGTCGACGTCCTCCGGCGCCACACAAATCCCGCAACCTTCGCGCTCGACGATCGCTGCCGATTCACCCGCAACCCCGTGAATCAGCGGAATACCCATGCCCATCGCCTCGAAGATCTTTGACGGAATCACCGTCTCAAAAACGGGCGTGCGCCGCAGATGGATGACGGCGGCATCCAGTACCGACCAATAGCGCACGATCTGGTCTTTGCTCACCGTGTCTACGAACACGACGTTGTCGATGCCCTGCTCTGCTGCGCGCGCCACCAGTTTCGCTTTTTCTGCACCATCACCAACCAAAAGCAGGCGAAAAGGCCGACCATCAGCCAAGTTGGGCAGCGACTTTGCTACATCCAGCAGGCTGTCCAACCGGTGCGCCATCCCGTGTGTGCCGATGTATCCGGCCACGAAACAGCCGTCGAGGTTGAGTTGCGCCACCAATTCGACATCTTTCACGCGCGGGGAGAATCGGCTGAGATCAACGCCGTTGGTGATAACGCTGATTTTTTCAGCGTGGATTCCGCCCTCAACCAGGCGTTTTTTGAACGACTCAGTGACCGAAACGATAAGCGCGGCCCGTCGATACAAGAACCACTCCACCTTCTCCAGCGCGGTTATGAAGCGCGACTGGCGCATGGCACCAACTGCCTTGATCGACTCCGGCCACAAATCTCGTAATTCGAAGACGAAAGGACACCGCTTCACCGCGCCCACGAACCAAGCCGCGCAGACGGTGAAAAATTGCGGGGACGTGCCTACGACCACATCGACGCGGCGAACCAATAGGCTGGCAAGGGCCGCGCTAAACATGAAACTGAGATAGTCGAGCGTGCGCTTAACGAAGCCAGCGTTGGCGGTGATGTAGGTCCACACCCGGATCACGTTGATGCCGTCGACCTGCTCGCGCTGCCAAAGTCGATTGCGGTAGCCGTCAAACACCTTACCGGTTGGGAAATTTGGCGCGCCGGTGATGATGGTGATTTGCGCACCGGCCTGCACCCATTCGCGCGCGTGCTCGAATGTGCGACTTGCGGGCGCATTGACTTCGGGCGGGAAGTTGTCAGTCAAAAACAGGATGTGCATGGGTCGGTATCTTTGTGAATCGACGCAGGGACGAGCTTTGGCGCGGCGAGTATCTCAACGATCGATCACCAACGCAGGCTGAGCGCAATCTCGCTCGTCCCGGGCTCGGCAGCGATCGTGAGTTTGCGCGCGGGGTAACTGATCTCAAACTGCGGGTGATACGTGGTCTCGATCCACTCCGAATGGCCCAAACCATGACTCAGATCTACGCCTATGCCGCAGCGCATCGTCAATCGATTGTTGGCCACAGGCTCCACCGAGGGTGCGAAATGATAGTGCGCCATGGCCCCTTGGCACTCGCCTTCGATCCGGTCTTCGACCTCCAGACCGTCATCGCGTAGGCGCCAGAATCGGCGGTGTACAACGCGCCCCGGTAGGCGCAGATAACCATCGTGTGCGCACTGAACACTGAGTAAATCTGCCGTCTGTGCGACTTGCAGATGCACAGGTCGTGCTCGCCGCGCGACTCGAAAGCCGCTCCACACTTCAGACGAATCTAACTCGTCGACGGTGACGGTGTTGTGCGCCGCCGTACCGCGCTGCCTGAGGCGCTCGGCATCGACGCCGTAGCGATCGATCCCCGAATTCACCAGCAGGCGCTCGCCGCGAACAGACAATTCAAAGCTCAACGTATCGGCGTGGGCGTGGCCTGGCAGGTAATCGGGGCCGATGGGCGCCACGTCGATCAGCAGCACCGCAGCGCCGCGCTGGAGTCGGATGTAGCCAGAATCAGTTAGCCGCTCAAGCTCGCGCAGTGCTGTAGGTTGCGCCAATCCCAATCGCTGCGCGTAGGCTTCCAGCTGGGCCGGTTCCGGCGCAACGCCGCTCACCGAGTCGTTGAAATGGCTGACTTCGCCGTCCGGATGGCACATCACCCGCAACCATCGCCACATGCGCGCGGCAACGGCTTCCCAATCGGCAGCAAGCCGTGACTCGACGCAGCCGGGAAACGATCGAGCCAGATTAAGCAAATCGAGCAAGTCTTCGAATGCCAGCGCGTGATACATCGGACTGCGTTCAAACTGCCCGCCGTCGCCGAGGATTTGCTCATCCAACTCGCGCTCGATGATCTTTAAGCCGGCGGCCAACCAAGCCTGCGCCTCCACTCCGTCGAAGTAGCAGCCGGCGAATATCAGCGCTTTCGCGTTACTGAACAGGTGGTTGCCTAGCAGGTGATGCTCCAAACGCTTACGCAAATGGCGCGTCTGGATTGCCAAACTGTGTTCGGCGCTAGGGGACAAAGAGTTACCCGCGAGCGTCCACTTCAGCCAATTGACGATCCGCAGTGAGGTCGGATACGGCTCCCAGCCGACGCCCTGAGCCGGCGGGTTTTCCTCGACCCAGCGCTCTACCAGCGCTACATGCCAGTCTTTGCGATCCGCACTCTTGGCCGCGTTGAGGTCATCGAAGTAATGCAGGTTGTAGCGCAACAAATAGCTCAGCTGCGGCGCTTGCCAGCCACCGACATCGATCAAATCAACGTCATCATTGAGCATGTGAAAGCGTGTTTTGGCCGACAGCGAAGGCTTGCGCTGGGCGCACGCTTGCCATTGCCCGACCGTGCTGCGTCGACTAGGCGATGGTCTCAAGTCCGGGCGCGGACGATAGAAACGAAACCAGAGACGCCCATAGAACTGCACCGGCCGCAGATAGCGCAGCGTGTGCAATAAACGAAGGGCGCGAGCGATCACTGCCTATGCCAGCTCAATAGCCCAGCGACTTACTTCGGTCAGTTCGGCAACAGAAATCGGCCCAGGCTGATTCGCACCAATCGCGTCGACGAAGGCCTGCACGCAGGCGCCCTGCCCCTTGTCCTGGCGCCAAGAACCCAAGCGCTTGAAGCCGCTCCATCCATAGCCGCGTAGCGAACGGAAATTGTCCAACTGCAGCATGCGGCCAGCGCAGCTCACTTCCACGCGCTCCTTGGCAACGGCGCGATGACCGTTGGCGAAGTAATGAATGCTGCTGATTGATCCATCAGCGTGACGCAGCTGAATGCTTACCGTGTCAGCGGTGCTGTCAGCGAGCGACGAGCACTGCGCAGAGACGATCGGGTGCCCAGCCAAATGCCGGGCCAGATCGATAAAGTGGCAACCTTCGCCGATTATCCGACCCCCACCGATGGCGCGATCCTGAGTCCAGTGCGTAACCGGAATTGCGCCAGCGTTTATCTGCATCACGATCGAGCGCGGCGCGGCAACGGTGGCCAAAAGAGATTGCATCTTGCGGATGTGCGGCGCAAACCGCCGATTGAAGCCGACCATCAGCTGCGGTTCGACGCGGCCAGCAACACGCGCTCGTTCAACGGCAGCAGCGTGGGCGGCAGAAATCGCCTCCAGTTCCTCAATCGACAAGCACAACGGCTTCTCGACGAACACGTGTTTGTCAGCCGCAAGGGCCTGCTGCACATACTCAGCATGGCTATCGTGGCGGGTAGCGATTACCACCAGATCGACGTCATCAGCCTGGATCGCCGCTGCGGCATCGCTGCCAGCCGCTGCAAAGCCGTGTTTGCGCGCGTAGTGAGCGGCAGAGACGCCCGACTGGCTGACCAGGTTGCGCAAATCGCAGCCCGCCGCCTTAAAGGCCGGAATCAGCACCCGGCTGGCGTAGTTTCCGGCACCAATGACCGCAATCCGCGGCTTTGTGCCGCTCGCGACACTGGCAGCAGTCGCTCGACCCGACCCCATCGCCACAATGCTGGCACTGCGCTGCTCTGAGGGCGAGCGATAGCGCAGCAGAATTCCCAGTGACGCTTCCCCGCCAGCAAGCAAGTCATAGGCTTTGGCGGCCTGATCCAGCTCGAATCGGTGCGATATCAGCGGCTCGGCATCGAGCGCGCGTGAGGCGAGCATGTCGAGTACGGCCTCGAAGTTGCGCTGTTCCGTCCAGCGTACTAAGCCCACTGGATAATCCTGCCCACCCTCTTCATAGGCAGGATCGTAACGACCCGAACCATACGAGCAGCTGACCTGGAAACTCAACTCCTTCTCGTAGAAGTCCGCCCGCGACAGCTCCAGTCCGGTGACCCCGACGAGCACGATACGGCCGCGCTTGCGGCACATTTGCGCGGCCTGATGAACGGGTTCGCTGCTTTTCGTGGAAGCCGTGATTAAGACCGCGTCGACGCCGCGGCCGCGCGAGAATCGGTCTGCGACGGGCAGTGGATCAGCGTTGGACAGATCGACCGTTTCGGCACCGAACCGGCGCGCCATCGCCAGTCGCTCCGAGTCGAAGTCCAAACCCAGTACGCGGCAGCCTTGCGCGTGCAGCAACTGAACCGTGATCAACCCGATCAAGCCGAGCCCGGAAACCACCACGCACTCGCCCAGGGTCGGGGCTACGAGGCGAATGCCCTGTAGCCCAATGGCAGCCAGGACGGTGAATACGGCCGACTCATCGCCCACGCCGCCGGGGATCTTTGCGCACAGGTTCTTTGGCACACACACCACTTCGGCGTGTTTGCCGTTACTTGCCACGCGATCGCCAACCTCGAAACCCTCGACGCCGGCGCCTACAGTGACCACCTCGCCAACGTTGCAATAGCCCAAGGCCAACGGCTGATCGAGCTTGCTGCGCACGGCTTCGATCGTTGGCATGAGTCCGTCGGTGCGCACCTTATCGAGCACCATGCGCACTTTGTCCGGCTGCTGGCGGGCCTTAGACAGCCAGTTAGCGCGACCGAAGTCGACCATCATGCGCTCAGTACCCGCCGATACCAGCGTCGTACTGGTGTGGATCAGCAAATGTCCGGTTTGCACCTGCGGACTGGGCACGTCGGCCAGCGTGGTTTCGCCGTTGGAGAGGTTTTGGAGGATCTGTTTCATGAGGGTGCCAACTCTTGAGGCGCGTATTTGGGCCCGCAGGCAAGCTCAATGAGGCATGCGTCTGCGACCTCAAGTATGCATTGGATACGGCGCACGGTCCCTGGTCGGCAAGGCGCGGTCGAGCGGGAACTGGCTCGCCAAGTTCTCTGCGAATCGTTCAAACGGCGTGCAGATCGCGAAAAAGCGACATCGCTGAACAAACCAGAAGGGGCAAGCAGAGAGCGCTATCGCCGGAAACCAAAAAAACGCGCAGCCAAGGCTGCGCGTCATCCGATCCGTCTAAAGCAGGGGATTAGGAAGCAACGGGTCCCTGGAAGATCAAGGTTCCTGTGCCCACGATCTTCGTGCCTTCTTTTCTACCCGGCATACCGGTGGCAGTAGCTCGCACCGATAGCTGCTCGAGCTTGGGCGTAAACCAAGGCTTCTTGCCCGCATCCGTTTTGTTATTTGCCATTGATTGCTGCCCCATGAATTCAATCTAGTGTCCCCATTCAGCGCCAAGATTAACCCGGCCAGACGGCGGCCTCAAGCTCAAGATGGTGGTTGTTTACTTCGGGCGATGACAGTTCAGTAACGCGATTGATCAACCTGGGCCCAGCTGATGCAGCCGCCACGCTTGACGTGTGATCCATTCGGCACGGCTTAGCAAGTCTAGCCCGGATGTTTCATAAACTTCACGCGCCCTCGCTAGGCCCTTGATCGCCCAGCGACTTTTTCTCAGTCGGGTGTATGAACCACTACACCGC
>QIMA01000372.1 GCA_003233535.1 Rhodanobacteraceae bacterium | reverse complement strand
GGTGGCCAAGTTGAGAACGCGAGCCAGAGGCTCGATGCGCTTAACCCCTGAGCAGCGGCTACAAAAAGCAGCGAGCGCGATTAGCTGGGGGCGCTTTCATAGGATGCTGCTCAGGCACCAAGCGCCTCAATCGTTGTGCAGCGCCAGCCAATACGATGATCGAGCAAAATGCCTACACGACAGCGAGCAAAATGCCTACAGACACAGCGGCATCGCGCCGCCATGCTGAGTCACACACTAGGGGATCGGCCTAGGGTTCACCTCACAAGGTCAGGACGCAATGGAAACAGATATAGTTAAGGCACTGCAGGAACACTTTGGTTTCGACCAATTTCAGCCCGGCCAGCGTGAGGTTATCGACCACCTGCTGGCCGGCCGTTCGGCGGCGGCGGTATTCCCTACCGGTGGCGGTAAGTCCCTGTGCTATCAGCTGCCGGCGCTGCTGCTGCCCGGCATCACGCTGGTGGTCTCACCGCTGATTGCGCTGATGAAGGACCAGATCGACGCGCTCGCACGGCGCGGGATTGCCGCACGCCGGCTGGATTCTTCGCTAAGCCTGGAAGAATACCGCGAGGTCATGCAGCAGCTGCGCGACGGGACGCTGCGGCTGCTTTACGTCGCCCCCGAACGTTTCAACAACGAGCGCTTCCGCGCCGCCATCAGCGAGCTGCAGATCAGTCTCTTTGCAGTCGACGAGGCTCACTGCATCTCAGAATGGGGTCACAACTTTCGCCCCGACTATCTCAAATTAGCGAATATCGCGGAAACGCTTGGCGCCGAACGCATCCTGGCGCTAACCGCTACTGCGACGCCGGCAGTACAGGCCGATATCCAGCGCCTGTTCCAAATCGATGACGATTGCACCGTCTGCATACCTTTCTATCGCGCCAATCTGCAGCTCTTGAGCCGCGTGGTTAATCCATCGAACCGCGATGCCAGCCTGCTGGACGTACTCTCTACTCGCGACGCCGGGCCCGGGATCATCTATGTGACACGCCAGAATGCGGCCGACAGCCTAGCGACAATGTTGGCACAGCGCGGCTGGCCGGCGCGTGCGTACCACGCCGGGATGAGCCCCGAGGCTAGAGCGGAAGTTCAGGAATGGTTCTTGGCCGATGATTACGCCCTGGTGGTCGCCACCATCGCCTTCGGCATGGGCATTGACAAGCCCAACATCCGCTACGTGTATCACTACAATCCGCCCAAGAGCCTGGAGAACTACGCCCAGGAAATTGGCCGCGCCGGGCGTGACGGTGGCGCTTCCGTTTGTGAGATTTTCTATTGCCCGGATGATTTGTGCGCGCTGGAGAATTTCATCTACGGCGACACCCCAGACCTAGCCGCGGTTACTCAACTGGTGGAGCGGGTCTTCGATCTAGGCGAGCAGTTCGATTTGGCCTTGCAGGCCCTGGCCAACCGCTGCGATCTGCGAATCCTGGTGTTGCGTACCTTGCTCACCTATATGGAGCTGGAGGGCTTACTCAAAGAGGGCACGCCTTTTTACGCCGACTACCGCTTTCAGCCGCTGCAAAGTTCGGCTGAGATCTTGGCTCAATTCGACGGTGAGCGCCGTGAATTTCTAAGAGGCCTATTGGTCTGCGCAAAAAAGGCTCGAACCTGGTTCAGCATTGATCTGGACGCCTGCGCGCGCAAGCTGCGTTGCAATCGAGATCGCGTGGTCAAGGCGATGGACTGGTTGGGCGAGCAACAGATGTTGCGAGTCGAGGCCGCCGGTGTGCGCCACAGCTACCGCCGATTGCGCATGCCCGACGACCTCGACGCCCTAGCTGACGGCCTGTATCAGCGCATGCTGAAACGTGAAACAGCGGAAGTCGGGCGGTTAACTCAGGTTGTGGAGTTGATCAACCTGCCCAGTTGCCGAAGCGTTGCGCTGGCCGCACATTTTGACGGCTCGTTGAGCGAAGACTGCGGGCAATGCACTGCGTGTCTGGGGCAGATCGAAAGTGCGGCGGAAAGCACCGGCAATCGAAGCGCAGAGACGATCGACCCCGGGCTGCGTTCGCGCATACGCGAGCTGCTCGATGACCATCCGATGTCCAGCGAGCGGGTATTGGCTCGCTTTGTGTGCGGCATCACGTCGCCATCGCTCAATCGCGCCAAGCTGACTAAACACGCATTGTTCGGCGTCCTCAGTGAAACGCCATTTGCCTCGGTGCTAGCGTGGTGCGGAGCGTTGCTCTCGGAGCAACAGCAGCCCGATTCGGCCACTGACTGAATTAACGATCCGCCTGAACTGGCGCAACCGTCCTAGCTCTAGCTCGACAAACGCCTTACACCCAGCACGACCAGCAACATGCCGGCCACTTGAGCTAGTGAAAACGGCTCAGCCAGTACCAGCCAGCCGGCCGCAATCGTCAGCACCGGACCGAGATTGCCAATGGCTGCGGTTTCGCTCGCGCCGATCAAGCTGATGGCTTTCGCGTTTAGCCAACTCGTCAAGACGGTGCAAACCAAGGCCATCGCCAACGCGGACCACCAAACGGTGGACGGCAGTTCCGCGTACGCCGTCAGTGGTTCGCTAAGCAGGCCGTGCGTCACCACCATAGCGGTGGCGAATAGGCCGACGCCGCCGGCGAATCGTGAAGTACCGATCTCGCTGATCAGTGCGGAGGCGCCGACGTAGTAGATCGCGAATGACAGTGCAGCCGCCAGGATCCATGCGCTGCCAATCAAGATCGCCTCAGTCTCGCCAAAACTCAGATCGTGGCTGAACGCAATCGCCAGCCCGCAGTAGCTGATCAACATCGCGATCAACGTCGGTCGACGCAGTGGCTTGCCGCGCCACAGCCATTCGATGAGCACGACCAAACTCGGGTAGGTGAACAAAATCAGCCGCTCTAATCCGGCCGATACGTACTGCAGACCGGTGAAATCGGCGAAGCTGGAAAAGTAATAGCCGGCGAACCCTAACCCGGCCAACATCAGCCAGTGTTTGCGCCGCAGTGGCGGAGCGTGGCGGTCGTGCAAGAACAGCCAGAGGAAGAACGGCAGAGCCAGCAGCATGCGCAGATTCAACAGCGCGACGGGCGAAACTGCGGCCGCAGCATAGGCCAGTTTGACCAGAACCGCCTTCATGGAAGCCATTGCGGCACCGGCGATGGCCAAAACGACACCCGTTTTCCGGGCGCTGACACCTTCGCGTTCGGCGAAGTGCAATAGTCTGCGAGCTAGGATCATAGAGCGATTCTCGGTGCTATTCTGGCTACACGTCATTTTGACGCAGCAACCCAGGGGGAGAAAATGCCTACTTTCTTCACAACCCTTCGTTCTTGGCGAAGGCTCAGCGGGTCTCAAAGCAAAGACCGAAAGTGTCAGTGACTCGCTTGCCGCGATTCGATTTCGCTGATGCACGCTTGGTCCTCGCCCTGGCAGACGCCGGCAGCCTGGGCAAAGCGGCGGCGCAGCTACCGTTGGCGCTGTCTGCCGCCAGTCAACGCCTGCGGCTGCTCGAAGAACGTCTCGGGCTGACGCTATTTGAGCGCAGCGCCTCAGGCGTCAAAGCTACGGACGCCGGTGTGCTGTATCTGGAACACGCACGCCGCGTGTTGCGCGTCGCCGATCAAGCGCAGCAGGCCATGGACCAGCTGGCGCACGCCGGACGCGTGCCGCTGCAGGTGTTTGCCAACACCACCGGCAGCGCCAGCGAACTGCCGCTGCTGCTCGGTCGATTCCTAGCCGATTGGCCGCAGGTAGACCTGATCCTCACCGAGTGCACAAGCAAAGACGCCGTTGACGCCGTACTGAGTGGTCGCGGGGATCTGGCCGTGATCGATGGTCATTACAGCCACGCGGGATTGAGCCTACTGCCGTTTAGTCGCGACCGCTTGGTTGTCATCGCTCCTAGCAGCCACCGTCTGGCCCAGACTGAGCAATGTTCCTTTGCAGATCTAGCCGATGAAGCACTGATCGCGCTGCCAACTACGGCCTCTTTGCGCCAGTTTCTGGAACGCATGGCGTTGCTCGCCCAGCAGAGTCTGCGAGTTCGCGCCGAGGCGCAGAGCTTCAGCGCCCAGATCCAGCTGATCGCCTCCGGTTTGGGCGTGGGGATAATCCCGGAAGCCGCAGCTAGGCCGCTGATGACCAGCTACGACGTCAAGCTGATCGCTATGGTCGACGAATGGTCCACGCGCGAGCTGTGGTTTGCTGTGCGTACCGGCGACGAACCGACGCCGCTGACCCAGCGCTTGCTGGAGTATTTGGGAGCGGTGCGCACTCCGAGCAGCACGGCGAAGCCCGATGCCCGGTGACCGATGCCCAGTGACCGTGGCTCTTAGGTTTTACGTTAGGAGCGAAGAGCAACGGCGGTAGCGATCTGGCCAGTGACGAAACGCGATGTTGCTGGCTGTTGGCCCTTACCTAAAATGTCAAGTCCCGTCTGTTCATAAACCTTTTTACGAAACAGCTCAGGCCTCATAAGTTTCGCAGTTAATCGCGTAAGCTATTGATCTACCTAGTATCAGACAATCAAAAATGACACTACAAAGGTGATTTTGACGGTTTCGGTAGTTTCAATGCCTCGAAGAGTTCGAGTTGCTCTGGGGTGGTTTTGCTCAGTCCGGAGAAGCTCTTGTTGCCGATGGTGGCCCGGTGTCTTTGGATGCGGCGGAGGATCTCCAGGGTTTTCCCTGGGCTAGCTTTGTTGCCACTGGCCTTGAGCCTCATCCGCATCACCCGGTGCAGTGTCAGCGCCAGAAAGCAGATCAGCGCATGAGCACGTATGCGGTTGGGGAGACGGTGATAAACCGGTGCGATTTCGATGTCGCTCTTGAGCACGCGAAAGCCGCGTTCGATGTCTGCCAGGCTCTTGTAGCGCTCCACGATCTGGCTGGGGCTGTAGTCCGGCACATTGCTCAGCAGGACCAGCTTGCCGTCGAAACGTTCGGCGCTCGTGATGGCTTGTTCGTTGATCGCGAAGCTGAATCGTTCGGCTTGATAGTCTGCCTGGATGAAGCGTGTCAGCGCAGCGTCCGCCACCGCGCGCTGAAAGCGCGCGTAAGCACCGCGATCGGTGGCCTTGCGGCCTTTTTCGCTGACGCCGTCATCCTGGGCGTCGAGCTTGGCCGCCAACTTGTCCGCCAGCATTTCCAATTCGCCGATACGCGCTCGGCGTTTGGCTGATTGTTCGGCGGCTCGCACGGGGTCGTGCGCCACCACCAATCGGTGCCCGGCGAACGTGCCCTCGGCTAGACCGTTGTCAAAAGTGAGCGTGTCCATGGTGAGACCGAGCTCGGAGTAGCGTCGGGCCGGGACCGCCAAGATGAATTGCAGCTTGCGTTCGCTCTCATCGGCCAGCCGAGTCAGCTCAGCCACGTTGTCCAGGCTCAGCAATCCGCGGTCGGCCACGATGATCACCCGTTCCACCGCAAACCTTGCCAGCACTTCGCTGAGCATGCCCTTGAGCGTCTTGGTTTCGGCCATGTTGCCGGCATGCACCGTGTGCATCAGCGGCAGCCCGTCGGCTGACTGCACCACGCCGAGCACGAACTGCCGGGCGATGCCGCCAGTTTCCTTGTTCAGGCCGTGGCGGCGAATGTCGTCCTTGACCTTGCCTTCGCCGTGAATACGCACCGTGGTCAAGTCGTAGAACACCACCGACAAGTGCTGATCGAGCATCGGCCGCAACTGCTTGGCGACTTGTGCTTGGACTTGTTCGGAGCGCTCCATCAACGCATCGAGCGTACGCAACAAGTGGTCATGACTGACCCCATCGGGCATCCCGGGTATCGCCGTCGTCTCCAGCCACTCCAGGCAGCCCAGCTTGGAATCCGGTGCGCACAAGCGATTGAAGACCATCGCTCGCACCATCGCCTCAGCATCAAACTCCCGCCGCGAGGACCGGAGTGCGCGGCGAATGGCATCGCGAAAACCCAGCGAACTCAAAACTGCGGGCACTGTCGTACTCGACGGTGTGCGCCACCGCATCGGCCCGACCGATTGCCCGGTTCAAACCGTTGATCAAAGGCTCCAGGTGCTTGGGCTCGAGTTGGTCCAAACGGCCGAGATTGGCAATCACCCGCTGGCGCACGCCCTTGTCGCCCCGGAAGGACTCAACGATCTGCAGATAGGTTCTGCCGCCAGAACTGGTTAGTCGTGTGTACATGTAGCGACGATATCACGCAAATAGTGTTTTCAGAAGCCATTTAGCGACCATGACGTGACACTACACGAGTTTTCAATTTAGACCCCAAGTCTGCCCCTAAGTGACTGATTTTACGACACCATGCAGCTCGGGAAATTGAAATTCCCCGGTTTAACTGCGGAACTTGGGGGCGCCATCTCACTATCACCGGAGACGATGCCATTACGCTTGAGTTCGCGGCTGATCGTTGACCGATCCCGCCCCAAGGTCTGTGCAATGGAACGGGCGCTGATGCCCCGGCCATTCTCGATCCTGATCACCGCTCGATCCTCGGCACTCAGATGACTGT
>QIMA01000001.1 GCA_003233535.1 Rhodanobacteraceae bacterium | reverse complement strand
AGGCAGTGCAATGCGACAGCAGTGCAATGCGAGGATGCAGCGATGATCACCAAGGCCGAACAAGCAGCGACAAAGGCTCAAGCTAAGACGGTGCCCAAGCGCTCTCGGGCTGGGCGCAACCTCGTCGTCTTCTGCGACGGCACCGGCAACGAGCTAGGACGAAATCTGTCCAACGTGCTCAAGCTCTACCGGGTCGCCACCAAGAGCGACAAGCAGCTGTGCTACTACAGTCCCGGTGTGGGCACGATCAGCCGCATCAGTCCCTGGTCACGCCTCAAGCAGAAAGCGCGCGGCGTGTTCGGCCTGATGACCGGCTACGGCCTGGACGACAACGTGCTTGACGCCTACCGATTCTTGGTCGATCACTGGCGTCCGGGCGACCAAATCTACTTGTTCGGATTCAGTCGCGGCGCTTGGACCGTTCGGGTGCTGGCCGGGATGCTGCACTTAATCGGACTGCTGAAGCCGCAGCAGGACAACATGTGCGACAGCGCGCTGGGTACCTATAAGCGCGCGGCCAGCAGTAACGATCTGCCGCTGGCTTGGCACTTTAGCCGGGTGATTGGTGCGCGCGCCGTACCGGTTCACTTCGTCGGCGTGTGGGACACCGTGGCCTCAATGATTGTGCCCAGGCCGGATCGTTTCTACTTGCCCAGCCTGGAAATGCTGCCCTACACCAAAACCAACCCGTCGGTGGCCGTGTTCAGACACGCCATCGCCATCGATGAGCGTCGGCGCATGTTCCGGCTAGCCGAATGGGAGCAACCGCAGACTTACCGACCCAATCCCTTTGATGGCGCCAGCGAGGCGCCGCAAGACATCCGTCAAGTCTGTTTTGCCGGTGTCCACTCCGATGTCGGCGGTGGCTATCCGGAAGAAGAAAGTGCGCTGTCGAAAATACCGCTGGCCTGGATGATTGACGAAGCTCAGGAGCATGGCCTACTCACGAACAAGGCGATGTACAACCATTTGGTGCACGGTAAACCGCGTAAAGGCAGCAAACACCAGTACACGCCACCCGATCCCGCCGGCCCGATTCATCCGTCATTGAGCGGCGCCTGGTGGGCGCTCGAGTTCTTGCCCAAAAACACCAAGTTCATGCAGTGGCCGCGCAAGCCTTTTGGGCGCTGGTATTTGCCCAAGGGCGAGCCGCGCAGGCTGCCTAGCGCAGCTGAAATGCATCCCAGCGTGGAGCAGCGAGAAGCGGCGGGCGTGGGGTATGAGCCAGTGAACATCAAGCAACTCCCTCAGTCATCAAGCTAGCCCGGAGTTTCATGAACTCGCGCGATGATCGCGCAGGACATTGATTGCCCAGTGGTTTTTCACAGTGGTTTTTCAAGAAAAGGGAGCGGTGTAGTGGTTCATACACCCGACTGAGAAAAAATCGCTGGGCGATCAAGGGCGCGTGAAGTTTATGAAATTCCGGGCTAGAACTTCGGGTCTCACTTTTTCATTTGCAAGGGTGGGCTTACATCTGCTTCTGACCCTGTCTGGGTGCGTCAAAACTGATCGCTCATCCGCTGCGGAAAGCGGCGCTGGGTGAACAGCACTTCGACGTCGCGAAAGCTCAAGAAACGCCCGCCGGGCCCATCGATGCCCATAACCTTGAGCAGTTCGGGCCACTCACCGTTCATTAGCGCGCGGTCGATGCGACGCCGGTGCCCGACTGCGCGGGCAAAGTTCGCGTTCATGAACTCGGTTAGCTCAGCCAGATTGAGGCCAAGTTCCAGTGTGCCGTCGGCGTGCGTTTTTTGACTGCCGAAGGTGGCTAGTCGCGCCAAGTTTTCTGGGTCGATTACGCTGTGCTGATCGAGGATTCCGGAGCCCACGCCCTTCTTGTCCAATGGTCCGCCGCGTAGCTTGTTCAGCCGCAGACCGTTCTTAGCGGTTTGATACAGCGACAGCGGACCTAGGCCATTGGCGATCAGTGCTACGCCCATGATCGCCAGCCGCGGCAGCTCAGGCTGACCGTCGCCAGTGTGAGCGCAGCGGACGATGGTCGACGCGACTTGCCCCAGCGCTTCTGCGTCGTCGGCGAGTTCGTCGGCGCAGACCAGTCCGCGCAGAAAGGGGCAGGGATTGTTGGCCGATACCGGCAGTTCGGGGAGCGATTTTTTGGCCAAGGCGCAGTGTCATTACGGTGGGGCGGTGTTTGAGTCTTGCATCTAGGCGATGCGTTCGCAATTTGCGCAGGAGTTGCATCGAATGTATCGACCGGTTTGCAGTCCGAAGCAGTCGATTGCGAAAAATTGTCACCGATCCGCCGTAGGTTGCGTAACCTAGACAACGTAGAGGAGTGCAGATTTGAACTGTTTGATGTCAGTGAACTCAGTGTCCACGCTTGGCAATGCGCAAGCCGCAGCCAGCAGTTGCGCAATGCCAGCTGCGGGCTTCAATCCCCCACCTGCCGGTGCTGCAGAGTCGATTGATATTGATGCCTTACTTCCGCAGGTGTACGCCGATCTCAAGCGTATCGCTCACCAACAGCTTATGCGTTTACGCCCGGGCGACAGTTTCTCGACCACGGTGCTGGTGCATGAGACCTACGAGCGCTTGGCTGCACAGGCGGGCCTCGATATTCAATCTCGCGAGCATTTATTGGCATTCTGTGCACGGGCGATGCGTCACGTCCTCATCGACTCCGCGCGCAAGCGCCGCGCCGCCAAACGCGGCAGCGGTCAGGTGTTACTGGAACTCCAGGAACATGATTTACCCGCCGGCAACGATGCCGATTCCCTGTTGGCGCTTGAACAGGCGCTGCAACAGCTAGAGGCGCACGACGCAAGGCTGGTCCGATTGGTCGAATTGCGCGTTTTCGCGGGATTGAAACCGGTGGATATCGCGCAGTTAATGGGCGTCAACGAGCGCACGGTTCAACGCGACTGGCTGCGCGCAAAGGCGTGGGTAGGCGCCGCCTTGCGCTGAGGCCTGCAACGTTATGCTTAAGCTCGATTCGACCTTGGACTTCATTGCGCTGGATGCATTGCTGCAGCGGGCGCTGGACCTGCCCGTCGAACAGCGTGATCAATTTGCGATCGATGCGTGTGCTGGCGATGCGGAGAAATTGACCGCCTTGCGCAATTTGCTGGCGCATTGTGACGACGGCCAGACGCAGTGGCAGTGGCAGCGGCTGCCGGACGACTACGCGCTCGCCCACGCCGGCGTCGTTCCTAGCAGTAAATACCAAGTGCCCGACCAGATTGACGATTGGGCCGTGCTCAGACTGCTCGGCGAAGGCGGTATGGCGCAGGTCTATCTGGCCGAACGACAGCTGCACGGCGCCCGCCAGCAGGCGGCGATCAAGCTGCTAGCTGGGTGCCATACCGGTACGGACCTGCGCATTCGATTTGAGCGCGAGCGGCGGATATTGGCCAACCTCAGTGACCCTCGGATCGCTCGATTCTACGACGCCGGCACACTTGCCGATGGCCGCCCTTGGCTGGCCATGGAGTACGTTGAGGGGGTGCGCATCGACCAATGGTGCGATCGACGCAATTTGAGTATCGAACAGCGGATACGGTTGCTGATCGAGGTTGCCCAGGCCACGGCTAGCGCACATTCTCGGCTGATCGTGCATCGGGACATCAAGCCGGCCAATGTGTTGGTCGATGCCCAGGGTGCGCCCAAGCTATTGGACTTTGGTATCGCCAAAGTACTCGATCCCGATGAGGCTGGCGACGGTGCGGAAACCCGTACCGAGCAGCGTTTGCTAACGCCGCATTACGCCAGTCCAGAGCAGTTGCTGGGAGAATCGGTTGGCACCAGTTCTGACACCTATCAGTTAGGTCTGATGCTCTACGAGCTCTGTACCGGCAGGCGCCCGTTTGCGCAGCATCAATCCTCCCTGCCGCGAATGATGAGCGCAATTACGGAGCAGGAAGCGCTGTCGCTGGCAGATGCGTTTGATGACAGCCCGGACCTGGAGCAGGTCGCCGCGAACCGCACTAGCAGCGTGCCCCGGTTGCGCCGAATAATGCGCGGTGATCTGCGTTTGATTGCGGCCAAAGCGCTGCGCAGCGAACCGGCTGAGCGCTATCCCAGCGCAGCGCATTTCGCCGATGACCTCACGCGCTACTTGGCCTGCCTGCCGATCAGCGCGGCGCCCCCGTCGTGGCGCTATCGCGCCCGCCGCTGGCTGACTCGACATCCGTGGGTAGGCGTTCTGTCAGCCGCTTTGCTGCTCGCAGTATTGGTCGGTACCAGCGCCACCGCTTGGCAGATGCGCCAGGCTCTACAGTCGCGTGATCAGGCGCTGGCTGAGGCTGAAAAGTCGGCTCGGCTCACTGACTTTCTAATCGCAGCTTTCGCGCAGGCTGATCCGAACCGCACCCAGGGTGCGGCTGTTAGCGCCAAGGCGCTGCTGGACAGCGCCGTGCAGCGCATCGATCTCGAATTGCCGCGCCGTGATGGCGTACGTTCGGACCTGTTAGCGGCGATGGCATCGGCCTACAACGGACTCGCGTTGCGCGACACGCAGTTGCAGCTCTCGCGGGAAGCGCTGGCAATTGAGCGCGAATTAGACCGATCCAGAGTGTTGACCAGACGTCTGCTGGAGCTGGCAAAAGCCCTGCGTGAAACCGGTGATCCGGCGGCGGCGATGGTACTGATCGAAGAGGCCGAAACGCGACTGGTCGCCGATTCGACAGACAGTCGCGGGTATCTGGGCTGGTTGCTCTACACCAAAGCGCTGACCCAGTTCAGCCTCGATCAGCCGGATGAGTCAGAGCGAACATTGGAACAATCGCTGCAGGTGCTAACGGCGGCCGCAGACGCGCAGGCCGATCACATCAGCGCGGTGCAGCTGATGCTCAGTCGTCGCTGGGCCACGGCGGGGAAGTTTGATCAGGCGCTCGAGCTGGTGCAATCGGCGGTCGCGCAATCTCGATTGGCCGAGCCGGCGGTTCCCACGAAACTGATTGAAGCGCTGGATGCGCTGGGTAGCCTGTATGGCAAATCCGAGCGCTTCACCGAGCAAACCGCCACTTACCGCGAAGCGCTCGCGTTGGCTGCACAGGTCTATGGCGCCGAGCACCTGCACGTGGCGATCATCGAACATAACCTGGGTTTGGCATTAGAGGAGCAGGGGGATTTTGCTAGCGCCTTGACCCACATGCGCAGTGCCAGTGCGGTCGGGCTAGCGGCAGTGGCCGCCACGCACGGCTTTAATAAGAGCGCACAAATTGCGCTGTTGCGGCTGCGCTGTCTAAACAATGATGCGGCAGATCGAATTGCCGAGTACGCGCGGCTAAAGGCGCTCAGCGAGAACTCGCCCAGGCTGCAAGGCCGGCTAGCCACGGCAGGCCTGGCGTGCGGAATCGATGGCGATTAGCGTGGGCTAGTAACTCACCTGATCAAACTCTTCCATGTTTTCCAGCAGCTGATAGATGTTCTTCTCGATCTCTTCGCGCGTTTGCGCCTGCGACAGCTGGCGCATGGAATCGACGGTGGCGATCCACCAGCGCATATGCCGCGCACTGAGCTGGGCGGCGATCGGCGTCATATCGCGAGTCAGGCCGAGCGAATGGATGCTCTCGCGCTTGAGTGCCAGCATCCCGGCAAGATCCAGCTGAACGGTCTGCAACTCGCGCATAAAGCGGCGGATTAGCGTGGGGTCTTGCTCCAGCGCCGCGGTCGGGGCGGGCTCTGCGTTCGGCGGCAGCAGGGCCAAGTCTAAGCTCGACAAGACTCCGCGTAGCGCACCGCGCAGACTCAGCCACAGCTCGCGCCGGTAAGCGCGCTGCCGTGTGGTTTGCAGCAGACTCAATAGGCCGACCAGGAAGAAGCCTTCCAGGCAAAAGCCAATCAGTTCGGGTACCAGCGAGTCGTGAAACGGACCGTCTGCGCCGGGCATAAAGAAGTAAATTCCGAAACCGACCACGCCCAGCCCAAAAAAAGCCATCGGCGCGATTAGGGCAAAACGGCTAGATCGCATCATCCTAGAAACCTCAGTTGGACGGGGTAGAGTGTGCGCCGATTCTTATCACCGCAAAGGGGGTGCAGGGCAAGGCGCAATGAGGCGGAATGGTT
>QIMA01000101.1 GCA_003233535.1 Rhodanobacteraceae bacterium | reverse complement strand
AAGCCAAGCACAACACGCTCAGATCGCGGCGATCGACCGCGGCCGGATAGAAGGCCAAGAGTCGAACGTGACGCGCGCAGTGCCGACGAGCGACCGCGCCCAGAACGGGCCAAACCGTCGCCGGGGCAAACGCCCTTCGCGTCACCGGACGCCAAGCGTGAGGTTCCGGCAGCGGCCCGACCGCCCCGCGAAGAATATCCGCGAGCCGCTCCACCACCCGCCCGCGAACCACCGAGCAAGCGTGAACCGGGAATGCAAACCTATCGGGTCGAGGTGGGCAGCACCCACGGCGTTGAGCCGCGCAATCTGGTCGGCGCTATTGCCAATGAAGCCGGCCTGGAAAGTCGCTTTATCGGGCGTATCGAGATAGGCGACGAGCACAGCCTGATCGATCTCCCCGAGGGCATGCCCAAGGACGTCTTTAAGCACCTGAAGAAAGTCTGGGTAAGTGGGCAGAAACTCGGCATCGTTCGCGCTGAACCCGGTGACATGGGCACTGAGCGCGCGCCGAGCGCCCGTAAGGGAAAACCTAAGCCGACCGAGTAACAGCAGCTCGCGAGCGGGACTGGCGTTTCGCCGGTCCCGTCGTGATTACTTGCTAGTGTTCTGCGCTGTATGGAACTCCGCCGTTTGCTCCAGTGCGAAATCCGAAGAAACCGCCCTGGAGGCTCCGGCACACCCGGCTTTTAGGCACCATCAAGAGCGAAATACTCCATTAGACGCCAACCGGACTGGCTTTCTCCGGATCAATCGAGAACAACTCAGCGGCCTTAGCCACGTCCTTGGCGGTCAATTCGCCCTCGGCGGCCAACGCACTTACCGCCGCGTGAGCGACGTAGTTGCGATCCACTTCGAAGAAACCGCGCAGCGCGGCGCGCGTGTCCGAGCGACCGAAGCCATCGGTGCCGAGCACGGTGTAGTGCGCACCGCGCGGTAGGAACGGCCGAATCTGATCGGCATGCACGCGCACATAGTCGGTTGCCGCGACGATCGGACCAGATTGACCCTCCAAGCACTCGGTCACGTAAGCCTTGCGAGCCGCTTTGCCACCGCTAAGGCGGTTTTGGCGTTCGGCCTCATAGCCGTCCCGACGTAGCTCGGTGAAGCTCGGACAAGACCACAGATCAGCCGCCACGCCAAAGTGCTCACTGAGCAGATCGGCAGCCGCCATCACTTCCAACATGATCGTGCCAGAACCGAGCAACTGCACCCGCGGCTGAGCCTTGGCTTTCGCTTTGCCCTTCTCAGCCCTCAGCCCTGAGCCCTCAGCCCTGCTTTCTAACAAATACATGCCCTTGATAATGCCGTCCTGCGCACCTTCGGGCATTCCCGGATGCTGATAGTTCTCGTTCATCAGGGTGATGTAGTAGTACACATCTTCCTGCTCAGTCAGCATCCGGCGCATGCCATCCTGCAAGATCACCGCCACTTCGAAGGCGAAGCTGGGGTCATAGCTGATGCAGTTCGGGATCGCGCCCGAGAGTAGATGTGAGTGTCCGTCTTCGTGCTGCAGACCCTCGCCGTTGAGCGTGGTGCGTCCGGCAGTCGCGCCAAGAATGAATCCGCGTGCGCGCATATCGCCAGCCAGCCAAGCCAGATCGCCAATCCGCTGCATGCCGAACATCGAGTAGAAGATGAAAAACGGCAACATTGGCTGATTATTGGTGCTGTAGCTGGTCGCCGCGGCAAGCCAACTGGAGAACGCGCCGGCTTCGGTGATGCCTTCCTGCAAGACCTGTCCGGCTTGGTCCTCGCGGTAGTACATCAACTGATCGCGATCCATCGGCTTGTACTTCTGTCCGAACGGCGCGTAGATGCCGATTTGCCGGAACAGACCTTCCATACCGAAGGTACGCGCCTCGTCGGCCACGATCGGCACCACGCGCGGACCAATCTGCTTGTCGCGCAAGATCACGTTGAGCGCCTGAACGAAAGCCATGGTGGTGCTGATCTCGCGCTCACCGCTGGATTTGAGCTGACGATCGAACACTTTCAGCTCCGGCGCGGTTAGCGTCAGATCGGACTTACATCGCCGCTGCGGCAACGGTCCGCCCAGCTTTTCGCGACGCCCTTTGAGGTATTGCACCTCAGGCGAGTCGGGTCCGGGATGATAGAACGGCACGTCGCCGAGTTTATCGTCGGGGATCGGAATATTGAAGCGATCGCGAAACTCCTTGATCGCTTCATCGGCCATTTTCTTTTGCTGATGGGTGGTGTTTTGGCTTTCGCCGGCGCCACCCATGCCGTAGCCCTTGACCGTTTTGGCCAAGATCACGGTGGGCTGGCCCTTATGCTTGGACGCGGCCGCGTAGGCGGCAAAAACCTTGTGCGGATCATGACCACCGCGATTGAGTCGCCAGATATCCTCATCGGACATATTGGCCACCAGCGCTTTGGTCTCCGGGTACTTATTAAAGAAGTGCTCACGCGTGTACTCGCCGCCGAAGGCCTTGCAGTTCTGATACTCGCCGTCGACCGTTTCCATCATCAGTTTATGCAGCGTGCCGGTGGTATCGCGCGCTAAGAGCGGATCCCAATAGCTACCCCAGACCACCTTGATAACGTTCCAGCCGGCGCCGCGAAATCCCCCCTCTAGCTCCTGGATTATCTTGCCGTTACCGCGCACCGGACCATCGAGCCGCTGCAGATTGCAGTTGATAACGAAGACCAGATTGTCGAGCTGCTCGCGTCCACCCAGCGAAATTGCGCCCAAGGATTCGGGTTCGTCGCACTCACCGTCGCCCATGAAACACCAGACCTTGCGGTCGCTAGCGGGCATCATCTCGCGGTGCTCGAGATACTTCAAAAAGCGCGCTTGGTAGATCGAGGTAATCGGTCCCAGGCCCATCGATACAGTAGGCGTTTGCCAAAAATCAGGCATCAGCCAAGGATGCGGGTAGCTGGAGACGCCCTTGCCCTCGACCTCGCGACGGTAATGATCGATTTGGTCTTCGCTCAAGCGCCCTTCTAAGAAGGCACGAGCGTAGATGCCGGGCGATGAATGACCCTGCACATAGAGCAAATCACCCGGGTGCGCATCGCTCGGAGCGCGCCAAAAATGGTTGAAGCCAACGTCGTACAGCGTCGCCGAAGAAGCGAAGCTGGCAATGTGGCCGCCGACCTCGCCCGGGCGACGGTTGGCCCGGATCACCATGGCCATCGCGTTCCAACGAATGATCGAGCGAATCCGCCACTCCATCGCCGAATCGCCATCGCCCTTTTCTTCCAGCTGCGGGGCGATGGTATTGATGTACTCGGTAGTGGGCTGGAACGGCAGGAACGCTCCCGCTCGACGGGTGACCTCAATCATTCGCTCGAGCACATAGTGCGCGCGCTCGGGCCCGTCAGCGCCGATCAACGACTCCAGCGCCTGGACCCATTCCTTGGTTTCTGCCGGGTCCAGATCCTCGTTCAGGATCTTATCGAGCTCGTTCATCTAGGTCCTCCCAATCGCCGCTCTCGCCCCAACTTGGCGATTGCGAAAGGGCATAAGTCTAGCCCGGAT
Source organism: Rhodanobacteraceae bacterium (assembly GCA_003233535.1). Classification (GTDB taxonomy): domain Bacteria; phylum Pseudomonadota; class Gammaproteobacteria; order Xanthomonadales; family SZUA-5; genus SZUA-5. The sequence continues at coordinate 2,537 of QIMA01000101.1, read as the reverse complement.
GTTTCATAAACTTCACATCTGTTGAGTCGCTAACGCCGATTAGTCCCAGCCCGAGCGCTTGCGCACGCAAAACAATGAGCCTCGGGGCCGCTGCGGGATGTGATTTTCGATGAATCCGAGGTAACATATTTACCGTGGCGGGTTATTGCCATCTTTGGACCGTGTGACTGCGGCGCTGCCGGCTGCGCACTTGGTTCGTGCTAATCCCATAAATCCGAAAATACCTCGCATGCCCTGTTTGGAGATAAATATGAATCCGAGACTTTACTCGCTGAGCGTACTCGCTCTCGGCTTGGCGTCGCTTTGCGCCAGCAACGCAATGGCGCAAAATTTTCAATCCCCGGTCGGGCCGGGCGCCGAGGGTATCCCGGCGGGTGGATCGTACGTCCCAGCCGGTACGCTCTACGACAACGAACAAACCGACGGCTCGACTTCGCTAGCGTCTCAGGAGAGCGACGGAACTTTCCAGGCCCGCTCTGCTGACGACTTCATCATTACGGCGGCCTGCCCCAGTGGTATGTTCAATATCACGCGAATTCGCACGCAGATGACATCGCAAAACGCTGCCCCACAGGCATTTGCAGTCGACCTGTTTAACGACGACGGCACCGGCATGGCGCCGGTGAGCGGCATTACGCCTTTTGCTACGGTGGCGCAAACCACGCAGATGCTTTTGGGACCGTTCGGCGCGACGACCTCACTGTTCGAGGCTGACCATATTCCAGCAGCGCCGCTGATGCTCAACGCCAACACCACCTACTGGATTTCCGGTTACGGCGTGGACGGTGCCGCCAACGCAGCAGGGTTCAATGCCTTCTTTGGGGCGTCTCCTGGTTTCGCCGGCACCACTGCTAACGGATCGATCATTGCGCCGGGCGCTGGCTTTGCCGATTGGACGCCGATTGGCACCGCAATCGGACCACCGGAGCTGGCCTTTTCCTTCGCCATTGACGGTGAGTGCGTGATTAGCGACGCCGACATTTCGATCGCCAAGACGGCCGCTGCGCCGACCCCGCTGATCGTGGGCTCCACGGTGACTTACACCTTGGCAGCCAGCAACGCGGGCCCGGGCGATGCTGATGCAGTAGTCGTCACCGACACCCTGCCAGCCAACCTGACCTACGTTTCTAACACCTGTGCCGCGACAGTCGCTGGCCAGCTCTTTACCTGGAACATCGGTACTTTGGCCAACGGCGCCAACGCAGCTTGCGACATTGTCACCACGGTCAACACCTTTGGCCCGATCGACAACACCGCTAACATCGCCAGCACGACCAACGATCCGACCCCGGGCAACAACGCCAGCACTTCGAGCTTGGCCGGCGTGCCGTTCCCGGCGGACGTGTCCATTGCACTGTCTAGCGACGCCCCAGCCGGTAGCCTGGGAGTTGGTTCGCAGTTCAACTACACCGTCGGTGGGTCTAACGCGGGTCCGGGTGTGGCCAACGATTTGGCCTTCGCCCTGCAGCTGTCCAACAAGGTCAGCTTCGTTGGCAGCAGCTGCGGCGCGGTTGCTGCCGGTAGTGCGGTCACTTGGACGGTTGCGACTCTGGGCATTGGCGCCACCACCAGTTGCGTAATCACCGTCGCTGTCGTGGCCTCGGGCGATATTCTTGCCACCGCCAGCGTGACCACCAGCACCGTTGACCCGAGTCTGGTCAACAACAGCGCTGACTTGGTCGTCGGATTCTCTGCTACGCAGGTCCCGATGCTGGGTCAGCTAGGCATGTTGTTGCTCGGCCTGATCTTGGCCGGTGCCGCCGTGGTGGTGATTCGCCGATAAAGCGCGTGAGCTAACGCTACGCGTTAGCCAGTAGAACCAAAGAGGCCGCCTTCGGGCGGCCTCTTTGCATCTGGTGACTCCATGTGACCAAGACTCCAGACCGTTGAACGCCGCACCGCGGTACTGCCCATCAGGCGCATACTCAGCCACACATCATGGTCTGACTGTCCGCTCGGCTTGACTCAAGTCAATGAGCCTAATCATCCGCAGCGTAGGCTGCGGCAATGGACAAGCTCACCGCACTGCAACCATTCTTCGATGCCGGCCTGGTTCGTCGCTATGATCTGGCCGGACCGCGCTACACCTCCTATCCGACCGCGCCGCAGTTTCAGAACGGTTTCAGCTCGCAACAATATCAACAGCAAATCAAGCTAAGCAACGGGGATCCGTTACCCAAACCGCTGTCGCTCTATCTGCATTTGCCGTTCTGCACCAGTCCCTGCTTTTACTGCGGCTGCACCCGTGTCATCACCCGCGACCGCGACCGCGGCAGCCGCTACCTGACGCACCTGCAGCGCGAGATCCAGCTTCAGGGAGCGTGTTTTGACCGAGACCGGCAGATTCAACAGTTGCACCTGGGTGGCGGCAGCCCCAACTTCCATCGGCCGGAGGAACTCGCGACACTGCTGCAAACGCTGGCGCAAAACTTTTGCTTCGCACCGCCGCAAGCGCGTGAATTCGGGATAGAAATTGACCCGCGCCTAACGACTCCGGCAGACTTGGAGACGCTGCATGAACTCCGCTTCAACCGGGT
>QIMA01000102.1 GCA_003233535.1 Rhodanobacteraceae bacterium | reverse complement strand
AGTTCTAGCCCGGTCCAAAAGCGATAGATCGTCCTTAGCCGCACTTGGAGTAGCCGCAGGACAGACAGGTCTGGCAGCCGTCTAGCACCATCATCGCTTTGGTGTGGCACTTGTGGCACAACTCGGCGTTGCGCGGGTAGCTATCGGCGGACTCAGTTTCGGTGGCCTCAGCACTGGCCTTAGGCGTCTGCTCCGCACTGGTTTTGTGCGAATCCTTCAGCGCCTGCTTCTTTTTCCGCAAGGATTCGCGTTCGGCTGGATCGTCGGGCAGGATCAAGCCGATGCGCTTCATGTGGTCTTCCACCACCAGCCCTATCTCGGCGACGACCGAAGGCATGTAGATGCCGCCGGTCTTGTAGTAGCCGCCGCGCGGATCGAACACCGCCTTGAGTTCCTCGACGATAAAGGTCACGTCGCCACCTTTACGGAAGACCGCGCTCATCAAGCGGGTTAGCGCAACCGCCCACTGGAAGTGCTCCATGTTCTTGGAGTTAATGAAGATCTCGAACGGGCGCTGCGACTCGTGTTCGGTATCCTGATTAAGGATGATGTCGTTGATGGTGACGTACAGCGAGTGCTCAAACAGCGGCGAACGGATCTTGTACGTCGTTCCGGCAAGAATTTCGGGGCGTTCAACCCGCTCGTGCAGATGAACGACTTCGGCAAGCTTGTCATTTTCTTTCTCGGCTGCAGCCGCTTTGACTGCTTCGAGCTCTTCGGGTTTGACCACCTCGTAACCGGTGATCTTGTGTTTGATCTTTACTGACATCTGAATCTGCTCCCCGAGCCGCTAGGGCGACTCGCATATTCGGTGCCGGTCGCGTTTAGCGGCCGGCCATGGCCTTAATCTTGTCGCCGTCTTGATACAGCGCCGGAATATTCAATTTTCGACCCAAACGGGCCAATTCCAACAGGTGTGGAATTTCGATCTTGCGCTCGTTGTTGCTGAGCAAAATCACTCTGTCCAGGTTCTGTTTGGTCTGCAGTTGAGCCAAGTGCAGCTCCAGCGCCGGGCCATCGAAAACCTGGTCGGAAAGGAGAAACTGATTCTCACCCACCGGCAACAGCGTCACTCGCACGCCGCCAACGGACTTTTCAGTAGCCGACTTCGGCGTCTCAGTGATCGGTTGTTGCGTGCCGGGGCTTCCTTGAGTCTCTTCGCGCAACTGACTGAGCTTCGCCTGAGGTCCGTACTTCTCGGTGAGGGCCTGAAGCTCAGCCTCGTAGGCCGCTTGGCCGCGAGGGCGAATCGTCTCTTCGGCGAACGCCACAGTTGCGCTTAGCGCCAGCACCGTTGCGCTGATCAAAATGATTGTGTTGCGCATCTCATTCTCCCTGCTTCGAATCTACGCTAGCGTAAGCGAGATCGATCAGACCGCTAGACCCTAGCCCGGATGTTTCATAAACTTCACGCGCCCTCGCTAGGCCCTTGATCGCCCAGTATTTATGAAACACCACACTAGAACTTGCCGTAATAGCCTTCTTTCAACGCATCGAACAGATTGGCTGCGCTGTGCATTTCGCCGTCGTATTCGATTTCTTCATTACCGCGCACCTCGACCACCTCACCGTCTTCCAAAGTGAAGCGGTAAAGGGTGTTCTGCAGATCCTTTTCTTTAACCAAAACGCCCTGGAATGCCTCCGGGTTAAAGCGGAATGTGGTGCAGCCCTTCAGACCCTTCTCATGAGCGTAGAGATAGATGTCTTTGAATTCGGCGAACGGATAGTCAGTGGGGACGTTAGCGGTCTTAGATATGGATGAATCGACCCAGATCTGCGCTGCGGCTTGAATGTCGACGTGGGCCTTGGGCGAAATGTCGTCGGCGGACACGAAATAGTCTGGTAGCTGCTGTTCGGGGTCGTCGCTGAACGGCATGGCGTCGGCGTTAACCGTGTGCCGGTAGGCAAGCAACTCGTAGGAGAGCACCTCAACTTTCTCTTTCGATTTACGTCCCTCACGAATGACGTTGCGTGAATAGTGGTGAGCGAATGAGGGCTCAATGCCGTTACTGGCGTTGTTGGCCAACGACAGCGAAATGGTGCCGGTGGGCGCGATCGAGCTGTGATGGGTAAAGCGGGCACCATGCTCGGCGAGTTTGGCCACCAATTCTGGTTGAACTTCGGCTATGCGCTGCATGTAGCGGCTGTAGCGCGCATGCAGAACCCGTCCTGGCACGCGATCGCCCACCGCAAAACCGTCCTTGACCATCTCAGGACGCTTGCTGAGCATGGCCTGATCAACGATAAATTCTTCGGCCATGATCGGCGCAGCACCTTTCTCCTCGGCCAGCTCCGCAGCAATCTCCCAGCCAGCCACGGCCATCTCGCGTGCGATCTGCTCGGTAAAGGCCAGTGACTCCTCGGAGCCATAGACGGTCTTGAGCATCGTTAAGGTTGAACCCAAGCCCAAAAAGCCCATGCCGTGGCGGCGCTTACGGGTGATTTCGTCGCGCTGTTGGGCTAGCGGCAGGCCGTTGATCTCAACCACGTTGTCGAGCATGCGGGTGAATACCTTCACCACCTCGCGATATTCCTCCCAATCGAACCGCGCTCGCCCAGTGAAGGGTTCGCGGACGAACTTGGTCAGGTTGATAGAACCCAGCAGGCAGGACCCGTACGGCGGCAGCGGCTGCTCGCCGCAAGGATTGGTTGCGCGGATGTCTTCGCACCACCAGTTGTTGTTCATCTCATTGACCTTATCGATCAGGATGAAGCCGGGCTCAGCGAAATCGTAGGTGCTGGACATGATCATGTCCCACAGCCGCTGCGCCGGGATCTGGCCGTAGATCTTGCAGGCCAGCTTGCCGTCTTCGCGGCTGATGTAGCCGTTGTCATTGGGCCACTCGCGCCACACCACTTGACCGGGATCCTGCAGATCGACCTCGCTGGCCTCGCTCTCGCGCAGCGGGAAAACCAAGTCCCAGTCCGTGTCGTTCTTCACCGCGGATACAAAGGCATCGGTGATTAACAGACTCAGGTTGAACTGGCGCAACCGGCCGTCTTCGCGCTTGGCGCGGATAAACTCTTTAACGTCTGGATGGGCCACATCGAAGGTACCCATTTGCGCGCCACGGCGGCCGCCAGCACTGGATACCGTGAAGCACATCTTGTCGTAGATATCCATGAACGACAGCGGGCCGGAGGTGTAGGCGCCGGCACCGGACACATACGCACCGCGCGGACGCAGCGTGGAGAACTCATAGCCGATGCCGCAGCCGGCTTTCAGCGTCAGCCCAGCTTCGTGCACCTTCTCCAAGATGTCGTCCATGGAGTCTGCGATGGTGCCGGAGACGGTGCAGTTGATGGTCGACGTGGCGGGCTTGTGCGCGAGCGCGCCAGCATTGGAGGTAATCCGTCCGGCTGGGATCGCACCGTGGCGCAGCGCCCACAGAAATCGTTCATACCAATGCGCAGCCTTCTCCGGACTGCTTTCTGCATCGGCCAGGGCACGCGCGACACGCTTATAGGTGTCGTCAATCGTTTTGTCGACAGCCGCACCGCTCTTGCTCCTGAGACGATACTTCTTGTCCCAGATATCCCACGAGGCGGGCTGTAGTTCCATGTCAGTAGGGGGCGTTCGGACCGCTTCCAAGCGTACGGTACTCATTATTTTAGTATCCCCTCCCAGGGTTGTCGCGGGCGCAGCGTCGCGTTTTTGAGGTATTTGCTGTTTGTTCGGCCAGGGCGTTAGCCGGTCGTGCAAAGGCCCACGAATGTCGCCTTCGCGGTGATCTAAGGTCGTAGGTCCGAAATGGGCTGAACCACTAGATATAGTGTGTGGCGTCAGGGCTAGCACTATAGGTGGTGGTTGTGGGCGGTGCAAGGGCGTAAATCACAGGTGGCGATAGGGTTGGAAAAAAGCTCTAATAGAGGCAGCAACTTGCGCCCAAAAAATATTTTTATCGGCAAATTCGGCCGAGATTGCTTGACAGGCCGCCAACGCTGCGAAGGGCTCGATGGATCGTGCGATGCTAGCCCGGAGTTTTATGAGATTCGTCGCACACGAACGCTACCTCGTCGATGCGCTCTTGCCGCGTGCTTCCTGTTGAGTTCAGCCACCTTCGTGCCCAATACGTAGGCGGTACCTTGGTACGACGGAGTCCTATGAACGTTCAGATCAAAACCACGGCAATCGGCATCGTCTACGGGCTGTTAGCCTCGGTCGCGCAGGCGGCTCTACCCAGTCAGATCGATGGTCAGCCGCTGCCGTCGCTGGCGCCAATGCTGGAGCAAGTCACGCCGGCGGTGGTTAACGTCAACACCAAATCCCGGGTGCGCGTGCGCAACCCCTATTTTGATGATCCTTTCTTCCGGCGATTTTTCGATCTGCCCAGCGTGCCGCGCGAGCGGATTGAACGATCGCTGGGTTCGGGCGTTATCGTCGACGCTGAGCGCGGGCTGGTGTTGACCAATAATCATGTCGTGGAGCACGCCGACGAGATTCAGGTGACGTTGTTCGATGGTCGCACCTTAGATGCTGAGCTAGTCGGCGCCGATCCAGATACCGATGTAGCTGTGATCAAGGTGGTCGCAACGGGTTTGACGGCGTTGCCGTTGGCTAACTCAGACCAGTTGCGGGTCGGCGATTTTGTCGTCGCCGTCGGCAACCCTTTCGGTCTGGGGCAAACCGTGACCAGCGGTATCGTTAGTGCGCTGGGTCGCAGCGGCTTGAAGGGCTTGGGTTTTCAAAATTTCATTCAGACCGACGCGTCGATTAATCCCGGCAATTCGGGCGGTGCGCTGGTAGACCTAAACGGTGGATTGGTCGGAATCAACAGCGCGATCTTCTCGCCCTCGGGGGGCAACGTAGGGATTGGTTTTGCGATTCCCTCGACGCTGGCGCGCAGCGTGATGGATCAGTTGCTCTCTTATGGCGAGGTAAGGCGCGGAACTTTCGGCGTGCAGACGCAGGACCTCAGCCCGGATCTGGCCCGCGCCCTGGGTTTGGCGCAGGCGCGCGGTGCAGTGGTTACCCAAGTGTTGCCCGGTTCGGCGGCGGATAAGGCGGGCATCCAGGCCGGCGATGTGATTACCGAAGTCGGCGCCAAGCCAGTTCGCTCGGCTGCTGAGTTGGAGAATGTCGAGGGCTTGTTGCCGCTGGAGCAGTCAGTTGCGGTTGAACTGCTGCGCGATGGCAAACCGCTAAGCCGTCAGGTTAGTCTCAAGGCGACATCCACCCAGCGCGTCGAAGGCGCCGACATTGATGCCAAATTGAGTGGTGCGACCCTAGCCGAACTGCCGCTTAACCTTCGTCAACGCGGCGTTTCTGGCGTGCAGGTGCTGGAACTAGTAGACGAATCACGCGCGGCGCGTAACGGTCTGCAGTCGGGTGATCTGATCGTCGGCGTGAATCGTTTCGAGATCGGCAATTTGCTGCAGCTACAGTCACTAATAGAACGCGGCAAGGGGCGACTGTTGCTCACGGTACATAGAGGGCGGCGCGCGTATCTAGTCCCCATGCGCTGAATAAGGAGAGTTCGTCATGTCCAAATTGGGTCAACTCACTGCGGCCCTGGTCGCGGCGCTAATCGGTAGCGCTGCGGCCGCGGTGGAAGTCGTCGAGCCCTGGGTCCGCGCCACCCCACCAGGGGCGAAAGTGTCAGCGGGCTTTGTAACGTTGCAGGCGGACTCGGGCGCCGATCGCTTGCTTAGCGCGAGCTCCCCGCGCGCCGGTCGGGTGGAAATTCACGAAAGCCGGTTGGACGGCGAGATCATGCGCATGCGTGCCTTGCCTGACGGCGTTAACGTGCCGGCCGATGGTGAAATGACGCTGGCTCCCGGCGGCATTCACTTGATGCTGCTGGATCTGCCCAAGCCGCTGCAGACCGGTGAGCAGATCTCGCTAACCCTACAGTTCGAGAACGCTGGCGAGATATCGGTACAGGCCGAGGTTCGTCATCCAGGTGCTGCCAGCGCCGATCACGATCACCACCACTAGGCGTCGGGCATGCCGATCAGCGCAATCACCCTAGATCTGGACGACACGCTATGGCCGATAGCGCCGGTAATCGTTGCCGCCGAACAGGCTTTGCGCGACTGGATA
>QIMA01000353.1 GCA_003233535.1 Rhodanobacteraceae bacterium | reverse complement strand
CTCCGCGAGCACTGGCAGGCCGCCGGCGGGTTTGCCGCTTCGGCCCTGGCTTCTGTGTCCAAGAGCGGGCTTGCAGTCGTCGCTTGGCTGATCAACCTAGCGCTGATACCGGTGCTCACTTTCTACTTTCTGCGCGACTGGGATAGCGTCATCAAGCGCGTATCCGAAGTTATTCCACGCAGCTTAGCGCCGACGGTGAGCGGTCTGGCGTACCAGTCAGACCAAGTCCTAGGCGGTTTCTTGCGTGGCCAGCTGCTGGTCATGGCCTCACTGGCGACAATCTACACGGTGGGCCTCTGGCTGGTCGGCATTGACTACGCCCTGCTCATCGGCCTGGGCGCGGGTCTGGTCAGCTTCATTCCCTATCTGGGCACAATGTTCGGCTTGGTTGCCGGTGTAGTCGCTGCACTGGTGCAGCACCACGACATCCTGCATGTCGCGTTGGTCCTGATGGTCTTCGGCATCGGCCAAGTTGCCGAAGGATTCGTCTTGACTCCCAAATTGGTCGGCGACCGTATCGGCCTGCACCCGGTGGTGGTGATCTTTGCGATCATGGCCGGCGGCCAGCTGTTCGGGTTCGTCGGCGTGCTGCTGGGACTGCCAGTCGCGGCCATTGTGATGGTCATATTGCGCCACCTGCACGAACGCTATTTACAAAGCGAGCTGTACGGCAAGTCGGCCGATTGCCCAGCAGATGACAACGAAACTGGAACGGACGAGCGGTCAGCCGCCCAATCGGCTGAGTCACAGCCTTCACCGTGAGCACGCAGCAAAGGCCCTTAGCACTGTCCTGGCGAGACGGTGGGCACTTTGACGATTACTACGGCGGGCTAACCAATGCTGCCGCGGTAAAACTGCTGCGTAACGCGCTCGGCGGCGATTGCAGCATCTGCCTGCACGGTCCAGCGGGTAGCGGCAAGACCCACCTCGCGTTGGCAGCTTGCGACGCTGCTGGCGGCAACGCCCGCTACCTGTCGCTGAATCGAAATCGAGCTGAGGCCAACGCGCTGCTGGAGCAACAGCTTCCCGCCGATCTGCTGTGCCTGGACGATGCGCACCGTTTGCTCGGTGATCGCGACAGCGAGAAAGCGCTGTTTGATGTGCACAACCGAATTCGCGATGCGGGCGGTTGTCTGCTGCTCACCGAAGTCAGCGCTGAGCAGCCAACCAGCTTCGCATTGCCTGATCTGGCGTCACGCTGGCGTGGCGCTACGCAAATTCATTTGCGCTCTCTCAACGATGACGAACTCGCGCACGGATGGAGCATGCGGGCGAAATTGCGCGGGCTACAGCCCGACAAAGCCGTTATCAATTGGCTACTTAGGCATCAGCCGCGAAACTTTCGTGACTGGATGATGACGCTGAATCATCTGGATTCTGCGGCACTTGCCCAAGGCAGGCGTTTAACCGTGCCGTTCGTGCGTGATCAATTGACATCAAAATGAAGTGATTCAGAAATATCATCGCATTTTCACTTTCGCGAAACTGTGATGTTGCTGACTTATTCGGCACGGCTCAGGGTAGCCGCATTGATCTTGTTAAGCACCGGGTCAACCGGAATCAGCGCCCAAGAAACAGAATCTGAATTCAACTGGATTGCCCACGGTCGAACACGATTCGAATCTGCCGCCAATTCTGTCTTCGGGACCCGATCAAAGGGTGAGCGTGCCCTGTATCAGCGGTTACACGTGGGTGCGCAGTGGCGAAACTCCGTTGTCGAAGCGAAGTTCACGATCGGCCTGCACGCCCAACAGGGACTCGACGATCCCGGCCCCAGAGACCGCGGACCGGGCGACTTCCAGGATGCCTACCTCGGTTTTCATCTGGCTGGTGGCTTGGTCAACGCCCGGGTTGGCCGCCAAGGCATCAGGTTCGGCAGAAAGCGATTCGTCGACACCGGCAACTCCAGTAACGTGCGTACCGCATACGACGGCATAGACCTGAGCCTAGACCGCGTCCACCGGCAACTGCGCTTGTTCGTCGTGCAGCCGGTGCTCAACGAAGGTCACAGTTTCGATGATGGCGCCGATGACCGGCTGAGATTGGCTGTACTGCAGGGCACGATCGACAATCGGGCTGACAATGGCTCGCTCTGGGAGTTGTACGGGCTGCGCTTTCGGACTGACCGCGGCGCCGAACGCGACATCCGCAGAGCACTCGGTGTTCGCCAAGTGGGTATCTGGTTAGGTTGGGACACAGACATCGATCTGCAGCTGCAGCGCGGTGAAGTGGGAGATCGAGACGCACGCGCTTACGCACTGGGAGCCTACGCTAGTCGACCACTTACTTGGTCCGGCTGGGACCAGAGCAAGCTCTATGTGCAGCTTGATTTAGCTAGCGGCGACGATCCGAACACTTCCCGAGTGGAGCGGTTCAACCCCATCCTTCCCAGCCGCTCCACGTTCTCCCAGGCCGGATACACTGGCTATGCGAATCTGCGCCACTTCAAGGTCGGCGCTGAGGTGCAAAAGGGCCGCTGGAAATCGAGCACAGCCATTGGGTTGATGCAGCGGATGCGCACCGATGACGCAGTATTTGCGCACGCGTCACGGGCGCTGCCAGACAGTGAAAATGCCTCAGCAGCGAGGACATCGGGAGTGTACCTACAGTTCAAGGCAGAACGCTCTTTGTGGAAGAACGCCAAGGCCTACACCGAGTGGGTATATCTGGATGCAGGCGAAGCCATTAGCGCTGCTGGCGGCAGTGACCAGCTCTACTTCGCGTTCAGTTTCGAGTGGAATTTCAAACACTAAGACTGCAATGTTACCGCCAACGAAGGTGCTCGCCGGCGGCCTATAGTCCTACAACGCTACTGCTCGATGAGTTCCACACCTTCCATGCCCGCTGAAAGCGTGTGCGCATCGCCGCCCTGGTCGAGCTTGATCCGCAGACGCACCTCGTTGGAGCTATCGGCGTGTCTGAGCGCATCTTCGTAGCTAATCTCGCCCGCTTGATAGAGCTCAAACAGCGATTGATCGAAGGTACGCATGCCCAGGTTGGTCGATTCCTTCATCAAATCCTTGAGCTTGTGCACGTCACCCTGGCGAATATAGTCCTGCACCAGCGGCGTACCGAGCAAAATTTCCATCGCCACCCGCCGACCTCGACCATCCGGTGTGGGAATCAGCTGCTGCGCGACAATCCCTTTCAGGTTCAGGGACAAGTCCATCAACAGCTGTGAACGTCGGTCTTCGGCGAAGAAATGCAGAATGCGATCAATAGCCTGATTGGCGTTATTGGCATGCAGCGTACACAGGCACAAATGACCCGTTTCCGAGAAGGTGATCGCGTGCTCCATGGTCTCCCGAGTCCGCACCTCACCGATCATAATCACGTCGGGTGCCTGGCGCAGCGTGTTCTTTAGTGCGTCGCCAAAAGAGTCCGTATCAATACCGACTTCGCGCTGGGTGATGATGCAGCCCTCGTGCTTGTGCACGAACTCGATCGGATCCTCGATGCTGATGATGTGACCGGTGGAGTTCTGATTGCGGTAACCAACCATCGCCGCTAGCGACGTGGACTTACCGGTGCCGGTCGCACCTACGAAGATAATCAGACCGCGCTTAGTCATCGCCAGGGACTTGATGATTGGCGGTAAACTGAGTTCATCTACCGTCGGAATTTTGGTCTCAATCCGACGCAGCACCATGCCGACTTGATTACGCTGGTAAAAGCAGCTCACGCGGAAGCGACCGACGCCCTGCAGGCTGATCGCGAACTGACACTCGTGCGTTTTCTCGAACTCCTCGCGTTGACCCGGAGTCATCACGCTGAGCACCATGTCCCGGCTTTGCTGCGGCGACAACACCGTTTGCGTGACCGGCTGTACTCGACCGTGCACCTTAATCGAGGGCGGCACGCCGGCCGTTACGAATAGGTCTGATGCTTTCTTATGGACCATCAACTTCAGAAATGAGTTGAAGTCGATGCTGCTCATAGCCCGCACTCCCTAGTCAGTTTGCGCTCAATTGTGCCCCTATTTGCGCTCTCGTCATAGGGCCCAAGTCTCAGTCAGCTCGGCTCCATCACCGATTGCGTCATCGACTGCAACAACGACGCCCTGTGCCGAACGGAATTATCCGGCCGGCAGAGGTACGCGACGACTCGCTTACTCGAACAGGCGCTTATCTTTGGCGTAGCTCCAAGCCGCCTGGCGCGTAACCAAACCACGTTTAACCAGTTCGAGCAGGCATTGATCCAAGGTCTGCATGCCGGAGTTTGAGCCGGTCTGAATCGATGAATACATTTGTGCGACTTTGTCCTCTCGGATCAGGTTGCGGATCGCCGGCACCGCAACCATGATTTCATGCGCCGCGACTCGCCCACCGCCCACTTTCTTCAGCAGCGTTTGCGAAACGACCGCGCGCAGCGATTCTGAGAGCATGGAACGTACCATCGGTTTTTCACCGGCGGGGAAGACATCAATCACGCGGTCAATCGTCTTGGCGGCCGATGAGGTATGCAGCGTGCCAAAGACCAGATGGCCGGTCTCTGCGGCGGTCAATGCCAGCCGAATCGTTTCCAGATCACGCAACTCGCCGACCAGAATGATGTCGGGATCCTCACGCAACGCAGAGCGCAGCGCCTCGGTAAAGCCGTGGGTGTCGCGATGCACTTCACGCTGGTTGATCAGGCACTTGTTTGCAGTGTGAACGAATTCGATCGGGTCCTCGACGGTGAGGATGTGGCCGTATTCGGTCTTGTTGATGTAGTCGATCATCGCCGCAAGTGTGGTCGACTTGCCCGAACCGGTGGGCCCAGTAACCAGAATCAATCCTTGAGGCTGTTGGATCAGCTCCTTGAAGATTTTTGGGCAAGCCAAGTCCTCAAGGCTAAGAATCTCCGAGGGAATCGTTCGGAAGACCGCAGCGGCACCGCGATTCTGATTGAATGCGTTGACACGAAAGCGCGCCAAGCCCGGGATTTCAAAGGAGAAATCCACTTCCAAAAACTCTTCGTAGTCGCGCCTTTGCCTATCCGACATAATGTCGTAGACCAGCGAATGAACCGACTTGTGATCGAACGCGGGAATGTTGATTCGACGGACATCGCCGTCGACCCGAATCATCGGCGGCAACCCAGCGGACAGATGTAAATCTGAAGCCTTGTTCTTGACCGAAAATGCCAACAGCTCAGCGATATCCACGGCAGTGTAGCCCTCTCAATTCCCCAATACTCCGTCCGAGTCTAGCGCGTCACGCACAATAAATGGCGGCAATTAGTGCGCCTATCGGAGCTTTGTTGCATTGGCTACCCGATCCGTTCTCCCCGCAGGCATTGACGATAGACACCAGCGCCCCCAGACATACAGCACCCTCACCGCAATCAGCCGCCCATGAGCTTAGCCCAGCGCTATACCGAATTGACCGACCAACTCGCAGAATTGGGCTCAGGCGACGTTCGATTGCTTGCCGTCAGCAAGAAAAAGTCGGGCGCCGAGATCGGCGAACTTGCCGATCTCGGCCAGCGCGCCTTTGGCGAAAACTACCTACAGGAGGCAGTGTCAAAAATCCAGGCGTTGGCCGACAGGCATCTTGAATGGCACTTTATCGGACGCTTACAGAGCAATAAGTGCGCCGATGTGGCGAGATACTTCGATTGGTGCCAAAGCGTTGATCGAGAACGCTTGGTCAATGCCCTGAGTCGCGGCCGCAGCGAGCAACAATCACCTTTGCAGATCCTGCTGCAGACCAACATTGATGGCGAAGTCGGCAAGGGAGGCGCAACGCCAGAGCAACTTCCAGAACTGGCCGATGCAGTCGCCCGAGCGCCCGGGCTGGAACTGCGCGGACTGATGGCGATCCCGGAGCCATCGCCCGACCTTGATCAACGCGCGGCGGCCTTCCGCGCACTGGCCGACGTTTACAAGCAGTTGCGCAAGCAGCATGCACAAATAGACACCCTGTCAATGGGTATGAGCGCAGACTATGCCAGCGCAATCGCCCAGGGCAGCACAATGATCCGCGTCGGCACGGCCCTGTTTGGTGCTAGGGACACACTGAACAACTCACGTGACCGCGACGGAGTCTGAAAAGGTCGCCAGTAAGGAAGGCAC
>QIMA01000424.1 GCA_003233535.1 Rhodanobacteraceae bacterium | reverse complement strand
AGTGGTTCATACACCCGACTGAGGAAAAATCGCTGGGCGATCAAGGGCCTAGCGAGGGCGCGTGAAGTTTATGAAACATCCGGGTTAGCTAAGCAAACGGATCACGCAGCACAATATTGTCGTCACGATCGGGACTGGTGGAAATCAGCGACAGTGGGCAGTCGACCAACTCGGAGATGGCCTCCAAATAGTCGCGAGCCGCTTGCGGCAGCTGGTCGTAGCTACGCACACCGGCGGTATGTTCGCTCCAACCGGGGAAGCTGCGGTAAATCGGCTCACATTCGTCCCAGCCGGCAACGTCTAGCGGCGCGTGGTCGGTCTGTTTGCCGCGATAGCGGTAACCAACGCCGATTTTCAGCTCTTCGACGCCGTCGAGTACATCCAGTTTGGTCAAACACAGGCTATCCATGCCATTAATGCGCACTGCACGACGTAGCGCCACCGCATCTAGCCAACCGCAGCGCCGCGGCCGGCCGGTACTCGCGCCTACCTCTTGCCCTCGCTGAGCGATTCCGGCGCCAACCTCGTCAAATAACTCAGTTGGGAACGGCCCACCGCCCACACGCGTGGCGTATGCCTTGGTGATGCCGAGCACATGATCGAGGTCGCGAGCGCCAACGCCGGTACCCGAGCAAGCGCCGCCGATGGTGGTGTTGGAAGAGGTGACGAATGGGTAGGTGCCGTGGTCGACGTCCAATAGGCTTCCCTGGGCGCCTTCGAACATGACCCTCTTACCCTGTTTACGCAGCTGATAGAGGATGTCGGAGACGTCCGCCACCATCGGCCGCACGAATTCGGCAAAAGCCATCGCTTCGTCAAAGGTCTTTCGGAAATCCAGCGGTTCGGACTTCCAGTAGTGCTCGAGGACGAAGCTGTGGTAGTCCATCACTGAACGCAGCTTTTCCTCAAACTCCCGAACGTAAAACAAATCGGACAGACGAATGCCGCGTCGAGCGGCCTTGTCTTCATAGGCCGGCCCGATTCCTCGACCGGTCGTGCCGATCTTGTGCTTGCCGCGGCCACGTTCGCGCGCCTGATCGAGCTCGACGTGATAAGGCATGATCAACGGCGTAGCCGGGCTAATCCGCATCCGTGACTTAACCTCGATGCCGTTGGCCTCCAATTCGGCCACTTCGGTGAGCAGCGCGGCAGGGGAAAGCACGACGCCGTTGCCGATCAAGCAGAGCACATCGGGTCGCAAAATTCCTGATGGGATCAAGTGCAGAACCGTCTTGTGGCCGTCGATCACCAGCGTGTGACCGGCGTTGTGGCCGCCCTGGAAACGCACTACTGCGGCGACTCGCTCCGTTAGCAAGTCGACAATTTTGCCCTTGCCCTCATCACCCCATTGGGCACCCAGCACTACAACCGACTTGGCCACAACAACTCCTGAAAGCA
The DNA here is from genome assembly GCA_003233535.1 of Rhodanobacteraceae bacterium. GTDB lineage: Bacteria > Pseudomonadota > Gammaproteobacteria > Xanthomonadales > SZUA-5 > SZUA-5. Next base: position 4,688 of record QIMA01000424.1, on the reverse strand, counting down.
AAATGCGACGGGCGAGCGCCGTGGGCCTCGCCAGCAAAGAGAAAACGATGAGTGCGATTATCCGGGTCCGGACGCTACCGCGCTAGCTTGCTGTGCGCTAAGGGCACACTAAAAACTCACGCGGCCGCGACGTAGTCAGCATTTTTATGAAAGCGGGGTTGCCAGCAAGGAATGCCCCGAAGGTCATAACAGCGCAGAACACCACACTAGCTGCCGCGTATCCAGTACAGCAGCAGCATGCCGATGGCGATACTGCTGCCGCCAAATAGGCGCAGTCGGCGCTCATCCATCGTCGCGATTTGCAGCAGCATCTCGCGCCATAGGCGCGGCGCAGCAAAGGGCAGCAGCCCCTCGATTACCAGCACCAGCGCCAACGCCGCCCACAAATCGCTCATTCCACTAGCCGTACTCAGTTAAGGTCGATCGGACTTACCCAAGTCCTTGAGCATTGGCGAATCGCGACCTAAGACCATCACGTCTCCGCCATTGCCGATGCCTTCCCGATAAACCTCCTGACGACGGAGGAAATCGTAAAACTCGGCGTCCTTATTATAAGCGGCTGCAAAGATAGCGGCGGCTTCGGCATCGCCTTTACCGCGTTCCTCCTGAGCCTCTTGATCGGCCCTTGCCAGTAGCACTTGAACCTCGCGATCCGCTTCAGCCTGCAGTCGTTCCGCGGTTTCCTTACCTTGGCTGCGCAGTTCCGAAGCCACCCGTTTACGCTCCGAGCGCATCCGATCAAACACCGACTCGGTCACCTGATCTGGCAATTCGATGCGCTTGATGCGCACGTCTACCACCAAAATGCCCAGCGCTTCTGCGGCCTCATTGGCCTTAGCAGTCAGGTTTTCGATCATGGTCGAACGCGCGTCGGCGACCACGTCTTTCAACGTGCGCTTATTGAACTCATCACGCATACGATCCTTGATGATCTGGCCCAGCGCCTGGCTCGCACGCAGTTCGTCACCGCGCGTGGCGGTATAGTAGGTCTCGACGTCCCTAATCCGCCACTTCACCACGGAATCGACGGTGACGTCCTTTTTCTCCGAGGTAATGAAACGTTCTGGCGTGGAGTCCAGCGACAAAACCCGGCGATCGAAGTGGATGACGTTATTGACGAACGGCGCCTTCAGATGAAATCCGGGCTCAAAATCCGTGCGGGTAATCTCACCCAAGCGGAACATGACTGCGTATTGGTCTTCTCTGACAATGAAGAAACTGCCGTAAAGAACGATCGCCAGGAAAACGACACTAACCGCAATGATATGTTTAAACATTATTGGGCCTCCCGGCGGCCAACTGCCGTTGTGTCACGCGCACCGTTGCGTGCCTGTTCCAGTAATTTGTCCAGCGGTAAGTACATCAAGCTGCCAGCTTCGGCATCCATCAGCACTTTCGGCGTGCGCACTAAGACCTGACGCAGCGTATCCAGGGCCAAACGCTTCCGAGTCACTTCCGGCGCTGCTAAGTATTCGGCAACCATCAGATCGAATCGAGCTGCCTCACCTTTTGATCGGGCGATGGTCGCCTCACGATAGCCCTGCGCCTCGGCCAGGATTCTGGCTGCGCGACCGCGCGCTTCCGGAACGACCTTACTGGCATAGGCCTTGGCCTCATTGGCTAACCGTTGTTCATCCTCGCGTGCCTTGATCGCGTCATCGAAGGCTTCCTTGACCTGGTCGGGTACGCGGACGTCCTGGAAGTTCAGCGCGCGGACGTTGATACCGGTTTCGTAGCGATCAACCAAATCTTGTATTTGACCCAACGCTTCGAGGGTGATCTCAGCGCGAGCACCGACTAGTACCTGATCCAGGGTGCGGCTACCAACAACCTGACGCACTGCGCTCTCGGCCGCTTCGCTCAGCGACTGCTCTGGGTCACGCACTTTAAACAGGAAAGCCCGCGGATCCTTGATGTCGAACTGTATAGCGAAGTCGATGAAGATCAGGTTTTCGTCGGCGGTGAGCATGCTCACTTCGTCCGAGCTAGAACGTACCTGGGTAACGGCGACGGTAAATACCTCTTCGATCGGCGGCGGCAAGGTGAACTGCAGGCCAGGCTCGAGTGTGCGCACGTACTCGCCCATACGCAGCACGACGCCGCGTTCACGCTGATCGATCACGTGGAAGGAGTTGTACAACGCCCAACCCACCAACAGCACCACGCCGGCGATCAGGATGGTGCCGAAACCCGGCCCCGAAGACCCACCGCCTTCGCTATCGTCGGATCCGGAACCGCGTTGCCCCCCGGCGCCAAACAGCGACATTACGGTCGATTTGATCCGGCGCAGCATCTGTTCAAGATCGGGCGGCTGATCCTTGCCGCCACCGTTACCGTTGCCCCAAGGGTCGCGACGCTTTCCGCCGGGCTCATTCCAGGCCATTAAAACTACTCCGTTGTGATTCATTCATACGCTGCGAGTCCGACCGGCTCGACCGACGGCGGCGTTACGCAAAGAGATGGGCGACGATACAGGAGCCGAATGCCCCCTGCCATCAACCGCACCGATTGGACATCCTATTCCCATGATTCGGGCGTCGTCTTCAACAGCTGGTGCCGCGCACAGCTGCCGGAAACACCCGGCAAGTGGCTCAGCTGACGCGCTAGACTCTCGGAAAGCTCAACCTCCATGTGCCAGCCGTCTTCATCAGCTTCACTTTCTGAACGGACCGCACCGTAGGCGATCAATCGCGCCCGCAGCGCCGACGCCGCGAACGGTACCTGCAGCTGGTAATGTAGCGACTCCTCTGACAAGAGGTCGTTGAGGCTTTCGCGCAGTTCGTCCAATCCCTGGCCGTTCAGCGCCGAAATGCGCACCTGCGGGCGCTCGTCTCCGGCCAACAGGCTGTCTAGGGGATCCGAAGCTAGGTCGGCCTTGTTCAGCACCAGCAGCTGTGGAGTATCCTGCGCGCCGATTTCGGTCAGTACCGCGTCGACATCTGCAATCCGTTGAGGCGCTTCTGGGTCTGCCCCGTCGACGATATGTAACAGCAAATCGGCTTCCCGAGCTTCGGTCAGAGTGGAGCGGAACGCAGCAACCAGTTCATGCGGCAAATCGCGGACGAATCCCACCGTATCGGCGATCACCAAGTCACCAAAGCGAAATCCGTTGACCCGACGTACCGTCGGATCAAGCGTCGCAAACAGCTGATCGGCGGCGTACACGCCGGCGCCAGCCAGGCGATTGAACAGCGTGGACTTTCCGGCGTTGGTGTAACCGACCAGCGCAACTAGCGGTAAATCGCTGGACTGACGCTGGCGCCGGCCTTGCTCGCGCTGCTTGACCACCTTGGCCAGGCGGCGACTGAGCTGTTTCACCCGCTCGGCCAGCAATCGTCGATCAGTTTCCAGCTGAGTTTCACCAGGACCGCGCAGGCCTATGCTGCCGCCGCGCTGGCGCTCCAGATGAGTCCAGCCACGCACCAAGCGCGTGGACATATGGCGCAGCTGGGCGAGTTCCACCTGCAGCTTGCCCTCGTGGCTACGCGCCCGAGCGGCAAAGATATCCAAAATCAATCCGGTTCGATCAACCACTCGAGCCTTAACCAGCGCCTCCAGGTTGCGCTCCTGAACCGGCGACAATGCGCCACTGATCAACACGAGATCGGCGTCGAGTGCCTTTGCCTGCTCAGCGATTTCGTCCGCTTTACCCGTGCCAATCAGATAGCGCGGGTGCGGTCGCCCCAGTGGGGCATCCACCTCGCCCATGATCTGCGCGCCCGCCGACTCCGCCAGTTCGCGGAATTCCTCAGCCGCCGAGGTCGATTTGTCGCCGGATTCACGCAGTTGCACTAACAGCGCGCGATCACCGCGATGACTACGTTCAAACAGGGCAGATACTCCTCATGCTAGCGCCAAGCGCTCTTTCGAAGGAGTAAAGATAGGGTCTGTTAGCGGCACTGCAAGTGCCAGCAGTCTGGAGCGGGGTCCAGCGCTGCCGCATCGGCGCTAAACTAATCGTCGCTGGGTGCTTCGCCATCGGCACTCGGATCGGTGATGCGAACGTTGCGCTGCGGCACGACGGTCGATATCGCGTGCTTGTAGACCATCTGCGACACCGTGTTGCGCAGCAGCACCACAAACTGGTCGAAAGACTCGATCTGCCCCTGTAGCTTGATACCGTTGACCAAATAGATTGACACCGGTACGCGCTCGCGGCGCAAAGCGTTCAGAAACGGATCTTGCAGTGACTGACCCTTCGACATAGATGACGCATCCTGACAATAGACTGAACCTTCGCTCAGTGTATCAGGGCTGAGCGGAGAACGATCGCGGTGATTGCCTCGATTTAGTCTACTTAAGCAGAAGTCGGGCCAGCTTCACGAAACAGACCCAGGGATTGGCTGGCTCACCGCCCATCGTGAGTTAATCCAGGGACTGCGTTGGCATGTCGGTCATGGTCAATACCTGCAGGGTCTGAAGCTACGACTACACGGTGCTACGGCGGGTGTGAAACTCCAGGGAACCTCTAGAAACCGTAGCGAGCGGTTCGAGTGCAAGGCGCACGGAGCACAGGAACCGCAGTGTACTTGGCTGTACATGAGGGTTCGAAAGCACCGCGCAACGCCGCAATCGGACCGCGCAGTAGGTTTCTAGAGGTTCCCTCCAGCGCGGGGCTTCCATCAGTCTTCTCGATGCTGCCAACTGGCCTCACCTTCAGCATAGTGCTCGCGCTTCCATATCGGCAC
>QIMA01000245.1 GCA_003233535.1 Rhodanobacteraceae bacterium | reverse complement strand
TAAAGGAGAAAGCTTGTATAAAGAGCACTGCTTGGACTGTGAGCAAGATGATTAAAATTGATATTTGTATATCGATCGCTCTTGGTGATTCGGCATGAGCGAAAAATTAAAATTAATCTTCTTAGCGATACTCTTTCAGTAATCCATCGAGCTCTCTCGGATTATCAGGTTTCATTCCACAGCGGCCAGCTTGGCATCTAGCTGACTGCGCAACTCCCGCTCGTCTGCCGGTATGCTTGTGGCCCGCAGAGGCTTGCCATCCGGCTTCAGGAACATCGCCTGACCATTGCCCAGCTTATAGCGATCGGCAAACGCGCGCCCCTGAGGGACTCCCAAATCTGCCACCACAAAATCAAGCCGCGATTCGTAGTCATTCATGACCTGGTTCAGGCGATTAAGTGCGTCTCCGCTGGTAGGTGAATAGTTTTCGTAGACCAGAACCAGAACTGGCTTGCCCTGACCAATGACAGAAAGATCGGTGCTAACGGGTTTTCCGATACCTGTTATAAAGAGGTAGCCGAGTCCAAGCAGGGCCGCGAGAGATGCGATGGTTACCGCGATCATTTTGACCATTGTCGTGTAGTCTCCTATCCGAAATTCGACTAAACATTGGGGCTAGTGTCCCGTTAATCCTATTCAATCACGATGAGCAGAAAATGCCTAACAAAAAGGTCAAGCCGGCCCTTAACAACAGCTAGCCCGGGATATTTCATGGGCGTTCGTCGCGAGAGCCTCCCCCCATGCCTCGACGGTATAGACAACCCCCGTGGAAGAACGGGAGAGCAGTGTAAGTAAAGTACATTGTTGTCAGCCTCTGTCCATCGCTAGTAGCGCCGGAATTGACAGAGATTCAGTGTATCGGCAAAGCTCAGTCTCTCGCCGTTCTATGGCGATCACAGACATCCGGTCCGCCAACTCATTGCCTTCAACTCCAGCGTGGCCTTTCACATGCCGAACCTGAATTTCGTCAGCTATTTCTAGATAGAGGGCATGGGCGGGCTTGATAATATCCAAGTTCTTTATTTCACCACCTTTCTTTTTCCAACCCTTCGCTTTCCACCCGGATGCCCACGTTGTAATACAGTCGATGGAATATTTGGAGTCGCAGTGAATCGTGGTACTTTGACCGGTCGCTATGGCGGACTTAGCGAACTTGAGTGAATAGTAAAGTCCCAGCAGCTCGGCTGTATTGTTGGTTCCAGACGGGTTGTAGAGTCCAAACCAAAGTTGGCTTAGGACCCGTTTTTCGTAGATGGCTATGCCCGTGCCTGCCTTACCGGGATTGGGATCGCATGCGCCATCGCAGAAAATATCCACATCGGCAGCAAGCGTCATGTCAGTGGTGTCAGCTTGGCTTTTGGGCGTTCGCAGCCTGGCGGATTTTGTGGGTGCCCCTGCACCCTGAGCGAATGCTTCTTCCGCCAGGACCAGGCTTGGAAAGGATTTGAATTTTGCATTGGGAAAGCCTTTGACTAGCCTCTCTGTTTCAGCCCAAGTGGTGTAGATGCCGGGTTTATGGCCTGCCCATATAACGTAGCATTTTTTCGCTGGCATTGTTGTTTCCTGTTTATGGGCTTTATAAAACTCAGTCGACTAAAAAGCAAAAAGTGGGTTGCCCGACTCCACGTCCCGAAGGAATGTGACCGAAGCGGGCATACGTAGCCGCGTCTAGGTTGGGAGGGCGAGGTATCACCAAGGCCGTGCGTACGCGGTTTCTGCGGCCTCCTGCAGCGTGCCGATGGATAGCCGGACTCGCTGCTGGGTTACTGCGAAATCTAGTAGGGCGTTGGCGTGAGCGGCGAGTCGGTGAAGATGGGAATTGAAGTGTCAAAAGGGGTGGCGGTTATACGGAATGACCCGATAGAGATTACGCAGTAAATCGCTGCTCCAGGTAACCAATAATTGCCTTGGAATCATACATCCAATTCACACCATCGGCAGAGTCGGCCACTCTTAAACACGGCACCTTCAATTTGCCGCCACCAGCCAGCAACTCTCGCTTGGCAGCTTCGCAACGTTTCGGATCACGGGTTTCGATGGGCAGGGACTGACGCTTCATCGTTCGTCGAACTCTCACGCAAAAGGGGCATGCATTGTACTGATACAGGGTCATATTCTGGATCTGTTCATTAATTTCTGCCTGCAGCTCTGCGGAACGCTGGATGCCTTTGGGTGTCGTCATCCAGTCAACGAACAAAATCAGTGAACCTAAAACCCAATGAATGATACGCATAAGGAACTCTTTTCCGGGGTATGTGAATAAGATGTTGGACTGCGCCATTGAGTCCAACGCTCCAACGATCGCTCGTCTATTCTTTTTCGTGGAAATTGGTGGACTCAACCCTTCGACGAAGGGCTTGTGAGTACCTCGTACAGTTGGTTTGGTATCGCAAGCAGAACAAGCGTAGCGGACTCTCAAAGCGACCAACCGAACCATGGCCGAACCTGTGGCCGTCAGAAGTCGGTTTCGGCAGGCTATTGTAACGCCCTTTTGGCCCACTACCGTGCTGAACAGCATGTTGGGCAACTGTGGCTGCAACGCAAATCTGATAACCGTCATCAACTCTGCGTGATAACGGGGCCTCACGATTGAGCTGTGTCGCTCTCAAACTGGCCTGAACCTGGCCCGGATATTTCATAAACTTCACGCGCCCTCGCTAGGTCAATGATCTGACGCTGTCGGCGGCTTGCGTCGCAGCGGATACAGCGCACCTGCTCGACAGCCAAGCGGCTTTGGTCAGCGTTTGCGAACAAGACCGCCAAGCCTGGGTTTGTTACCGCGCGATGCTCGCCAGCTATCAACTAGCGGCACTGAGCGTTCGACTCATGATATCTTCGTAAGTTCTTATGGCATCAACCTAGCGTTCGGCGCCGGTCTCTGCTTGAACAATTCGAGGAATAGTCGTGAATTTGCTGAAGTCATCCGCGTTAACTTTGCCGTTGCTTATGGCCCTTTCTGCGCCTATTTCGGCGCAACAGTCCTGGTCTGAAGTGGCCCCGGGCTCGCAACTGCCGCCCAGAGAGGCTCTTCCATTGGGCCCTCCGGCCGCGCCGCAGGGTGGACTGACGTTCTTTAATGACCGCGTCCTTTTTGTGGCAACGGGCGCGACTTTGGTCCAGGAGAATTTCGACGGAAGCTTGGTTGCACCAAACAACGTTTGCGCGAACACGCCGGCGTTGAACAGCACAACCAATGACACCTGCTTTGCGACTGGCGGCGTCGTGGCTGGCCAGGAGTTGGACGTCATCGTTGATGGCGGTGGCGGCAACTATGTAATCCTGACGACCGGTTTTCTCGGTGTAACCGCCGACGTGGTGGGACCCTCATCCTTCACAGACCATGCAGTTTGGCGCTTTGATCCTCCGGTGACGGCGGTCGGCTTCGATGTGGTGGGTGATCTGATCGCCGCCGTCAATGTTGATATCAACATTTTCGATGTCGGCGGAAACATGCTGGGCACGACGACTTCTGCGGGCACAAATCCTGGCACCTTTTTTGGCGTGACTTCAACGACCCCGATTGGACGGATCGAGACGGTTGAGCCCGCCGGTGGTGGAGAGCTGTTCAGTGGCCTGGTATTCGGTGATTTGATCCTTGACGCCGATGTCGGCGTCACCAAAGTCGTCAGCACCGCGCCGAGCCCACTGCTAGTCGGCTCGAGTGTCGTTTACACGATCAGCGCAAGCAATGCGGGCCCGGCTGACGGCACCGACGTGGTTGTCAGCGACACGCTGCCCGCCAATCTCACCTACGTCTCTAACACCTGCGGCGCAACGTTTGCCGCGCCGACCCTGACCTGGACGATTGGTGCACTGGCTTCGGGCGCTTCAGTAGATTGCTCTATTACCACTACCGTGGCCGACTTCGGCGAGATCAGCAATACCGCGACGATCGCCGCTTCCAGCACCGATCCGAATGCTGCCAATAATGCAGCAACTGCGGTATTGGCCGGGGTCCCGTTCCCGGCAGACGTAGCCATCGCTCTTTCCAGCGACGCAACGCTCGGTGCCCTGAGTATAGGCACGCAGTTCAACTACACAATCGACGCGACCAACGCTGGGCCCGGTGTGGCCAACGATCTCGCATTTGTGCTGCAACTGTCAGGCAAAGTGAGCTTCGTAACCAGCAGTTGCGGTGCGGTTGCCGCGGGTAGCTCGGTGACTTGGAGCGTTCCGACCTTGGCAATTGGCGCTGCTTTTAGCTGCGTCGTCACCGTTTCCGTGGTTGCACCGGGCGACTTGCTGGCCACCGCGAGTGTATCGACCAGCACGGTTGATCCGAACTTGGTCAATAACAGCGCAGACTTGGTCGTCGGCTTCGTCGCCACAGCGGTGCCCACTCTGAGTCAGCTGGGACTGCTGTTGCTGGGCTTGGTCCTGGCAGGTTTTGCGGTGGTTATCATCCGTCGCTAAGTAGTAGTTAGTTAGTAGGTAGGTGCCGGGCTCATACCCGGCACCTTGCCTAGCGGCAGGAACAGCTAGTCAAGCAATCTTCAGTAGATCAAACCGATTGGCTCCGGCATCGCGGCGCTCAGAACTAGAGCGTGGGTACTAGCCCGGATGTTTTATGAACATTCTGCTGCGGCCACCGCCCGTTCACTCATTGACAGTGGGCGCGCCGGGGCGCGATCTGCTCCCTACGATCGGCTAGCCGTATGAAACCACCGCTACGCCGCTCACACGTCTTCGCCGCTCTCCAGGCGAGCGGACCGAACGCCCCCATCTGTTATCGAAAGCGGGCGTCGCTCTCGCGACGAACGCTCATGAAACTCCGGGCTAGCTGACTGAAATCAGCGCAATGGGCGCCCTCACCGAGCGGGTTCAACGAGCACGACATCGTTGAGTGCGACGCGGCCAGGGTCCACGGTGCTGCCGTAGACGCCCAAACAACCCTCGCGATCGTCGATCACGGTGCGCAGGATCGAGGTGTCGCGCTCGCTGGTCACTGGATCGATCGTGATGACAACGCAGCGTCCGTCGCGCTTATCAACGCGCATGCGCATGCCGCCAACTTTCAGGACGCAACCGACCCAGGTGTCTTCGACAAAAGGCGCATCATCGTCTGCCTGCACCAGGAAGTTGGGCCGAAATCGCTGCACGTCGAGTTTGGCGCCCACCTTTTTTCCCAACTGCGCAATCGTCTGAGTGGTGATCAGCGACAGCGGGAAGGTGTCGAAAATGCCGCGGTTCTGCCTTATGGCTTGTGCGCCGTGCGCAGACAGCTCTGATCCCAACGCCGGGTCGGCGACGTCATACACCTCACCGGCCGGAGTGCGCACCACCGTCTGCGACTTGTCGGGCCGGGCTGGGTCGGCGAACGACGGTCGGTAGTGGCTCATGTCCCGGCGCTCACGAATCGTTAGCCAAGGAAAGCCGCTCCGAGTCATACCGTCCCGAACGAATGCCCACCGCCGATCACCCGCCAATCCGTGCCAAGACACGTCGGCTACCGATAGTGGCTCAGCTGCCATTGACTTGACCGGGTAGCGCCACAGTCCGACGACGCGCCCGACCTGCTTAGCGCTTCGAGAATCTTCCACAGCACACCTCCCTGAAGAAGCGCCCTTAGCCTTCGGACCCTTTCATTGAGCGTGGCGGAGTTATCCGCTGCAGCGCCTCTCAATGCGGTTGAGCGTGACCGACGGTCGCGCTACGGAGAAAGTTCGCACACGAAAACATGGCCGCCAAGTCCCGTCAACTCCACAAGCCGAGTCACTCTTTGAAGCCAGCGTCGAATACATTGGGATCGACCCTGGTTGGGAACGCTCCCTTGAACCTTGACTGAGGGGCATTGGGCTGTCAGAATACGCCGCTTGAGGCGCCAGCTGGGGAAAAGCCGTGGGTGATCTTTGCCGAAAAGGTCGTAACTCTTGGCTTGATTCTCTCTTCGCGTTTTGATCCTTATAGTGGGGGCATCGGTGGTCTTGTTAGGACTTCACCTAGTCTCTGCAGTCCGGCAGTCGCCGGCCACTGCAAGGGCCATATGGGCTTTGCAGGGAGAGTCCGGGGCCTACCGTCTGCCTAAGAGCGGCAGACCAGCAAAGTCCGTAGTCGCTCTTATATAGATTCAGTTTTTACCCAAAATTCC
>QIMA01000545.1 GCA_003233535.1 Rhodanobacteraceae bacterium | reverse complement strand
TATGAACCACTACACCGCTCCTTCGGAAAAACCACTGGGCAATCAATGTCCTGCGCGAGCATCGCGCGAGTTCATGAAATATCCGGGTTAGTTAAACCCTCTATGGCACTAACTTTAGCAACAGCGGGACCGCTAGCATCAGCCACCACCCTGCCTCTCCGGGGCAACAACGGGGGCTCATCCCTAACGCCGCAGCAAGGCAATCCAGCGCCAGATATTGAACACGCTCATCAGTGACGCGGCCACGTAGGTAAACGCACAGGCCAGCAATATGTGGCGCGCAGCGCCCAAGTCGGCCCCGCTCAGGTATCCCGATTGCAGGATGGGCATGGCTCGACGGAAGCTGGCATCCCACTCCACCGGCAGCGTAACCAGGTGGACTAGCGCCGCCGAACCGAAGGCGAGCGCGCCGCCGGCGAACAACAGCAGGCCGGGCACATGCATGCGGGTTAACAGCAGCAACACCGGGATCCCCAACATCAGTACGCTACCCAACTTCTCGGCTACCTGGGTGAAGCCAACCATGCGGCTGCGCAAATGCAGACCACCGAGCCCGTGGTGATCTTGAATCGCGTGGCCGACTTCGTGCGCTGCCACGGTTACCGCGGTTAGCGATTGACCAGACCAGTTGTCCGCCGACAAGCGCACGGTCTTGCTGCTGGGATCGTAGTGATCACCAGTCTCGGTCTGCTCAACCGTTACCCCGCTCAGGCCCTGCTCATCAAGCAACTGTCTGGCGAATTCCGCGCCGCTGCCGCGAAAATCCTCGCGATGACGGGCATGCCGTTTGAGCACCCAGCGCGTCCACAGCCCCGGGAGCAGACAAATGGCGAGCACAATGAGAATGATGATCAGCAGCATTGTTTAGTCAGAAAGTAGCTAGTGTGGTGATCGGAGCCTATCCCATTACGCCGTGCCGCTTTGTGAGCGTTTGGCGGCAATCGTACAGTGCTGAGAGCTGAGGGTGGGCACCCCGAAACTGATGGGCATTGGTTCTAAGAGTCCAGGTTCATGGGGATTGCTAGCCAAGCGAGTGCCAGCCTCGGAGCGAAAGCGCCGGGTTGCTCTACTCAGCCCTCAGCCCTTTTAGCCCCACCCAGCCGCACCCCAGCGGCACCACCTGACTAACCGAAACTAGCGCTCAGCGATTGGTGTCCAGGCTAGGTCTTCTGGGCCGTTGTAGTTGGCGCTGGGACGAATGATCTTGCCGTCCTCACGCTGCTCAATCACGTGAGCACACCAGCCGGTTGTCCGCGCGACTACAAACAGCGGCGTGAACATGGCCGTCGGCACGCCCATCATGTGGTAGCTGGAGGCGCTGAACCAATCCAGGTTCGGGAACATCCGCTTGACCTCGGCCATCACCTGTTCGATCCGCTCGGAGACGTCGAACAAACGCATATTGCCGCCCTCTGCGCACAGCTTGCGGGCGATGCCCTTGATGATCACGTTACGCGGATCGGCAATCGTATACACCGGATGGCCGAAACCAATGATGATTTCTTTGCGCTCTACGCGGGTACGAATATCGGCTTCCGCCTCATCGGCCGTGCGGTAGCGCGAGATGATGTCCATCGCCACTTCATTGGCACCGCCGTGCTTGGGACCGCGCAGTGCGCCGATCGCGCCAGCAATGCATGAATACATATCCGACCCGGTACCCGCAATCACTCTCGCCGCGAAGGTCGAGGCGTTGAACTCGTGCTCGGCGTACAGCGTTAGCGACGTGTCCAAGCTGTCTACCTGCAGCTGAGTCGGTCGACGACGATGCAGCAAATGGAGGAAATGCGAGGCGACCGAATCGTCGTCCGTTTCCACATCCACACGGGAACCGTGGTGGCTAAAATGCCACCAGTACAGCAGCATGGAGCCGAAGCTGGCGACCAGCCGATCGGCAATATCGCGCGCCTCGGCGACTGGATGACTTTCGCGCTCGGGCATGATCGCGCCCAGCACCGAAGCGCCCGTGCGCATCACGTCCATCGGATGAGTAGCCGGCGGCAGCAGCTCGAGCGCGTCGCAAACCGCCATCGGCAGGCCGCGCAACCGGCTGAGCTTGGTTTTGTAGGCCTTCAGTTCAGCCGCGTTGGGCAAATGTCCATGAATCAGCAAATGGCTGACTTCTTCGAAACAGGCGTTGGCCGCCAAATCGTGGATATCGAGGCCGCGGTAGTGCAGATCGTTGCCGCTACGGCCGACCGTACATAGCGCCGTGTTGCCCGCAGCGACGCCCGACAAGGCGACAGATTTTTTCGGCTTTGGCAGTTTGGATTCGCTCATTGAATACTCCCGATCGGTCGGTTTCGGCGTAGAGAGCGGCGAGCCGCCGCGCTCAGGAATGTTGCTTGGCCGAACTTAAGTCGGCCAATCACTCAGCTATTCGAGGTCCTCAGTGCGATTCAACTGCTGCACCGCACGCGACGCCTCCGGCGGTTTACGCAATCGTTGCTCGCTAACCACAGGTCCATCGATCCGCTGTATTTCGAATGCCACGGCCGCCGTTTAGGACTGGCCGTAGAGCTGGTCGAGCTTGGCTTCGTACTCCATGTAGCCCAACACTTCATAGAGCTCTTTGCGAGTCTGCATTTGCTCGACCACGCCAACCTGCGTCCCGGCGCTGCGGATGGTGCTGTAGACCTGCTCAGCGGCCTTACTCATCGCCCGAAAGGCACTCAGCGGATAGATGATCATGCTAATGCCGATCGCGTGCAGCTGCTCAACAGTGAAGTACGGCGTTTTGCCGAACTCGGTCAGGTTAGCCAGAATCGGCACCGGACAGACCTCAACGAAGCGTTGATATTGTTCAACGGTGGTGCAGGCTTCGGCGAAAATGACGTCAGCGCCAGCCTCCGCGCAGCCTACCGCGCGCTCCAATGCGGCATCAATGCCTTCAACTGCCAAGGCATCTGTGCGCGCGACGATGACAAAATCCGGGTCGTAACGACCGTCGACAGCTGCCTTGATGCGGTCGACCATGTCGCCCTTGGGCACGATGGCTTTGCCAGGACGGTGACCGCAACGTTTGGCCTGTACCTGATCTTCGATATGACATGCGGCCGCACCGGCGCGAATGAATTCCTTGATCGTCCGCTGGATGTTGAACACTGCGCCCCAGCCGGTATCGGCATCGACTAGCAGCTGCAGATCGACGGCACCGCAAACTCGGCGGATGTCCTCGCAGACGTCGTTGAGGCTGGTCATTCCCAGATCTGGAAGACCGAAGCTGGCGTTAGCCACGCCCGCACCGGACATGTAAATGGCTCGAAATCCGGCACTGCGCGCCTGTAGCGCTGCGTAGGCGTTGATTACGCCGGGCATCTGCAGTGGCTGTTCTACCCGCATCGCCTCGCGCAACCGCGCGCCCGCACTGAACTCACTCATCGTTCGATTCCTCATTCACCCACGCGGATCGCACACGTGCAGTTCTTGATCTGCTCTTACTTGCTACTGGGGCTTGTCCTGGAGACCCAGTTGGGTCCAGGTCAATTCCTCGAAAAGCTCGTCCAGCATGCCTAACCCGCCGGGAGCGGCGATAAAGCCGTCGGCCAGCGCATGCGCAAACGCCGGATCGGCGCCCTCGCGTGCTCCACAGTAGACGGCGACTGTGCGCATCGAGACCTAACCGCCAGGGAACAGATGCTCGACTGCGGTCCGCTCTTCGCGCAGTTCGTTCTCGGTTGCGTCCATGCGCTCACGAGAAAAGGCATTCACCGCCAGGTCCTGAACGATTTCATAGCGACCGTTGCTGCAGGTGCAGGGGTAGCTGTAGATCAGGCCCGGGGCGATGCCGTAGCTGCCGTCGGATGGAATACCCATCGACACCCAGTCTCCGTCTGCGGTGCCGAGCGACCAACTGCGCATGTGATCAACCGCCGCACTGGCCGCACTGGCCGCAGATGAAGCGCCGCGGGCCTTAATGATGGCGGCGCCACGCTGCTGCACGACGGGAATGAACTGCCCGCTAATCCAATCCATGTCTACTAAATCAGTCACCGGCTTGCCGCCCACCTGGCAGTGATGCACGTCCGGGTACTGCGTAGCGCTGTGGTTGCCCCAGATCGTCATGTGGGTGATTTCGGTGGTGTGGCTGCCGGTCTTTTCGGCCAGCTGTGACAACGCGCGATTGTGATCCAATCGGGTCATCGCGGTAAAGCAGCGCGGATCTAGGTCCGGCGCATTTTGCTGCGCGATCAGCGCATTGGTATTGGCTGGGTTGCCGACCACCAGCACTTTGACATCGCGCTTGGCATTGTCATTGAGCGCCTTGCCCTGCACCGAGAAAATTGCTGCATTGGCCTCCAGCAAGTCTTTGCGCTCCATTCCCGGACCACGCGGACGCGCGCCGACGAGCAGGGCAAAGTTCACATCCTTAAACGCCACGTTGGCGTCATCGGTCGCCACCGTCCCTGCCAAGGTCGGGAAGGCGCAGTCGTTAAGCTCCATGATCACCCCTTCCAAGGCCTGCATGGCCGGGGTGATTTCCAGCAAATGCAAAATCACCGGCTGATCGGGTCCCAACATGCTGCCGGAAGCGATTCTAAACAGCAGCGCATAGCCGATCTGGCCTGCCGCACCGGTTACTGCAACGCGGACGGGAGCTTTCATTAAGTCAATCCTCTCAATGTCGTTGGTGCCGAAATTGGCCTAGCGGCTAACAGAGGTGAGTCTGCTTGGCGCCAAGCGCTATCCGGCGGAAAGTCGAAAAGTACCGACGACGCACACGCGCCGTCCGCAGTTAATCCAGTTCGCCGAAGAAGCGCTCGATCCGGGCCAAGCCATCGGGCAATTCGTGCTCCTTACAGGTATAGCTGATGCGCATGCCGTTAGGCTCGCCAAACGCGCTGCCTGGGACACAGGCAACACCGACACCGTCGAGCATCGCCTTGCACACTGCGACGTCATCGCTGAGCGCTTCACCTCGATGCTTACGGCCGAAGGCGAATGAGATATTCGGGAATGCGTAGAACGCCCCCTGCGGCCGCGGACAAGTCATTCCTTCGATGCGAGAAAAGCACTCCAGAACCTTGTCGCGACGGGCAGAAAACTCCTTGCACTTGCCGCCAGTGACGTCTTGCGGGCCGCTTAATGCTGCGGCTGCCGCGGCGTTGACCACTTCCGGCAAGTTGGTGATCGCCGTGGAATTAAGAATGACGCAAGCGTTAGCGATGATTTCTGGACCGGCAAGGAAACCCACACGCCAGCCCGGCATGCCGTAGGTCTTGGAAATCGAATCGATCAAGATGACTCGGTCGCGCAGTTTCGGCTCCGCCTGCACTAGGTGCTGCCAGCCAATGCCGTCGTAGATCATCTCGCGATAGATGTCGTCGGAGAGAATCCAGATGTCGTGCTTAACCAGTTCGGCGGCGAGCGCGGCGATTTCTTCCTTGGTGTACACCATCCCGGTCGGATTCGACGGGTTGTTGAACATGAAGACCCGCGTTTTCGGGGTAATCGCAGCGGCAATTTGCTCAGGCCGCAGTTTGTACGACTGCTCAGCCGAGCACGACAAAAACACGTTTTTCGCCCCGAGCACGTCGAGCATGTCGACGTATGAGGTCCAGTAAGGCGTGGGGATCAAGACCTCGTCGCCTTCCTCAATCAGCGCATACAACACGTTGAACAACACGTGCTTGGCGCCAACACCGGTGGCAACGTTTTCGCGGCCGTAGCCGCTGACCCCTGAGCGCTCCAAACTGCCCAACCAAGCGTCAATCAGCGCATCTGGCCCGCGGTTGGAGCCGTACTGCCCGCTGTCGTGCTCCAGCGCGTCTCGCGCTGCTTGATAGACATGGTCGCCAGGCAAGAAGTTTGGCACACCAATAGAAAACGAAATGATGTCCCGCCCCTGCGCCGCAAGGCGCTTAGCATTCAACGCGATCTCCATGATCGCACTGGGCTGGGCGCGCGACATGCGCGGTGCAAGCGTCAGCATTGACTGCCCCGAATAGGCCGAAAAAGAAGCGAGCAAGGATATCACAGCGCTCCCGCTCGTTGATCCCGCAAGGGCTAGCGTCCTGTCAACGGTCTAATGACGGGTTCAGCGCCCAAGTTTCTCCTGATTGGCATGGGGTGTTTCGCCGCAAGGCGCGTCGCGCAGGCAAT
>QIMA01000403.1 GCA_003233535.1 Rhodanobacteraceae bacterium | reverse complement strand
GGCCGCAACTGACCTCGATTCTGTCCATAACGCATCGCGCGACCGGCGTTTTCTTGTCTGCCGGTGTGTTGATGCTGGTGTGGGGGTGCGTTGCGCTCGCCGCTGGAGAGGCGGACTTCGCAGCGTTTAGCGAATGCCTGGGCAGTACCTTGGGAACAGTTGCGGTTATCGGGTTCGTATATTCGCTCTGGTTTCATTTCTTCAACGGTCTGCGCCACTTGGGTTGGGACGTTGGTCGGGGACTGGATCTTTCCAGCGCTTATCGCAGCGGTTACGCGGTGCTAACACTGGCCCTGTTGGCCGGTAGTGGCACGCTTTGGCTGATCTACCTGAGGAGCTGAGATCATGAGTCTGCAGACACCGCTGGCCCAAGCGCGCGGCCTGGGATCATCTAAAAACGGCACTGAGCATTGGATTGTTCAACGCATAACGGCTGTGTTGCTGCTGCCGCTAACGCTGTGGTTTATTTACTTTGCCTGCACGCTGGTTGGTGCTGAATACGCGGCAGTGCGATCGGCAGTTGCGCAACCGTGGTGCGCCGCACTGCTTGCAGCATTTCTGATCATTGTGCTGTATCACGCACAGCTGGGATTGCAGGTCGTTATTGAAGACTATTTGCATGTGCGCTGGCTGGAACTCAGTGCCCTGATCGCGGTGAAATTCATCGCCTTCTTTGGCTCGATCGTGGTTCTGCTGGCCCTGGCACGGGTGGCCCTCGGCGCCTGAGCGCCCCTCGACTAAGGACTTATAGATGAGCGCTTACAAACTCATAGAGCACAAGTACGACGTCGTCGTCGTCGGTGCTGGTGGTGCTGGCTTACGTGCGACCATGGGCACAGCGGCGCGTGGTCTAAGTACCGCTTGCATCACCAAAGTGTTCCCGACGCGCAGCCATACGGTTGCCGCGCAGGGCGGAATCAGTGCGGCTCTCGGCAACATGGGCGAGGACGACTGGCGATTCCATTTTTACGACACCATTAAGGGCTCAGATTGGCTCGGTGATCAGGACGCGATTGAGTACATGTGTCGCGAGGCGATCCCGGCAATCATTGAGCTTGAGCACTACGGCGTACCGTTTTCGCGCACCGAGGATGGCAAGATCTACCAGCGTCCATTTGGCGGCATGACCACGCACTACGGTAAGGGCACCGCGGAGCGCACCTGCGCCGCGGCCGACCGCACCGGCCATGCCATGCTGCATACCTTGTATCAGCAGTCGCTGCGCTACGACGCGCGCTTTTACATCGAATACTTCGCCATGGACCTGATCATGGATGGCGACGAGTGTCGCGGCGTGCTGGCCTGGGATATGTCTAGCGGTGAATTGCACGTGTTTCGCGCGCACTCGGTGATCTTGGCCACCGGCGGCTATGGCCGTGCCTACTTCTCCTGCACATCTGCGCATACCTGCACCGGCGACGGCAACGGCATGGTGCAGCGCGCTGGGTTCCCGCTGCAGGATATGGAGTTTGTCCAATTCCATCCCACGGGAATCTACGGCGCAGGCTGTCTGATTACAGAGGGTGTTCGCGGCGAGGGCGGCTATCTCACCAACTCTAAGGGTGAGCGCTTTATGGAGCGCTACGCACCGAATGCCAAGGACTTGGCTTCACGTGATGTGGTTAGTCGAGCGATGACCGTTGAAATTCGCGAGGGTCGGGGCGTAGGCAAGGAAGATGACCACATCCACCTGCACCTAGAGCACCTTGGGCCGGAAGTGATCAACGAACGCCTGCCCGGTATCGCCGAGACTGCGCAGATATTCGCTGGCGTCGATGTGGGCAAAGAGCCGATTCCGGTGCTGCCGACGGTGCACTACAACATGGGCGGCATTCCGACCAACTACCACGGCGAAGTGGTGCGGCTGAAGGACGGCAACCCCGATACCGTCGTGCCCGGCCTGTTCGCGATCGGCGAAGCGGCTTGCGTCAGCGTGCACGGCGCCAATCGACTGGGCTCCAACTCGCTGCTTGATCTGGTGGTCTTTGGACGCTCAGTGGCCAATCGCTGCGGTGAGATAATGACTCCGAGCAAGCGGCACAAGGATCTGCCGACCAGCCACTACGACGGTTTGCTCGGTGACTTCGATCAGGTGCGTAACGCCAAGGGTGATCTGCGCACCGCCGATATCCGGCTGGAAATGCAGAAAACCATGCAGAAAGACGCGGCAGTTTTCCGCACGTCGAAGACTCTGAAAGAAGGCTGTGAGGCGATCAGCAGAGTTCACGACAGTTTCTCGCAGGTCAACGTATCCGACCGCTCCATGGTCTGGAACTCCGATCTGGTCGAAACGCTGGAACTGCGCAACTTGCTTGGTCAGTCAGTGGCGACCATGTACTCGGCGGAGAATCGTCAAGAATCGCGAGGTGCGCACGCGCACGAAGATTTCCCTGACCGCAACGACGTTGAGTGGCACAAGCACACGCTGGTCTACGTTGACAGTGCGGGCAAAGTCGATTTCGAATATCGACCGGTACACATGTACACACTAAGCGACGACGTCGAACCCGTCCCGCCCAAAGCACGCGTTTATTGAGCGAGCGACCAGCAACCCACCGCAGGCCTTCAGCGAGAGTAGATCATGGCGCAGTTCAGACTTCCGGAAAATTCACGTATTAGCGGCGGTAAGCACCACCCAGGCAAGGGTGGTAAGGATGTACGACGCTTCAAAATCTATCGTTGGGAGCCAGATGCGGGGAACAACCCGAGCATGGATACCTTCGACGTTGATCTGGCCGATTGCGGACCGATGGTCTTGGATGCGCTGATCAAGATTAAGAGCGAAGTAGACGCCACGTTGACCTTCCGACGCTCCTGTCGCGAGGGCATCTGCGGCTCCTGCGCAATGAACATCGACGGCAGCAACTCGTTGGCCTGTACCAAGGCAATTGCCGACGTGAAGGGCGAAGTGAAAATCTATCCGCTACCGCACATGCCGGTGGTCAAGGATCTAGTCCCTGATCTCACCCATTTCTATGCCCAGCATGCCTCGATCAAGCCCTGGATTCGCACCCAAAGCGCGCCACCGCCGGACACCGAGCGGCTACAGTCAAAGGAAGATCGCAGCAAGCTCGATGGGCTCTATGAGTGCATTTTGTGCGCCTGCTGTTCAACCTCCTGCCCGAGCTATTGGTGGAATGGTGATCGTTACCTGGGACCGGCAATCTTGCTGCAGGCCTATCGCTGGATCATCGATTCACGAGATGAGGCAGCCGGCGAGCGCTTGGACGATCTGGAAGATCCTTTCAAGCTGTACCGCTGCCACACGATCATGAACTGCACCAAATCCTGCCCGAAGGGTTTGAACCCGGCGCTAGCAATTGCCGAGATCAAGAAACTCATGGTGGCTAGGCGCGGCCTGTAAGTGGCGACGAGTTAGGGGAATCTATGGGTGATGACATCGGTCGGGTTCGTTGGGGCTGTCGGCGCGGCATGAAAGAGCTCGATTTCATGCTTAATCGGTATGTCGACCGAGCCTGGGAGGGGTCGGACGCCGATCAACGGCAAGCACTCTGGCAACTGCTCGAGTGCGAAGACGATCAGTTGTGGGATTGGTTGAGTGGCCGGGTGCCGTGCAGCGATGGACGCTTGAATGAGCTGGTCGAGCAGATCCGCCGGCCGCATTGAGCTTCGGCCCTGGGGGCTAGGCGACCGTATTCTGGCCTGCACCGCGGCGGTTGGTATCAGCGCGGGCGTAGTAGCGTATTCGTCAATCCCCCTCATTGCCTACACTTGCCTGCCGTTAATATGCGCTGCCGTATGGTGGGCCGGAAAACAATCGGCTGGCTACGTGATGCTGCTTTCCAGCAACAGTGATCAGCTCAAACTCGGCTCGCAACAGTACAGGCTCATCGATTTCGGAATTCTCGCCGAAACGGTGGCGATACGCTTGGAGGATGGCAACGGAATGCGTAAGAATGTCCTGATGGGACCGTGGAATTGCTCGGCCGAAGATCGAAGGCTCAGCCGACTTTGGTTGGCGCGTCACGCTGGTGGAACGAAACACTAATGTATCGTCCCCTCGCGCTGTACATCGGCTTGCGCTATACGCGCGCCAAACGCCGAAATCACTTCATCTCCTTTATCTCCGCCGCATCGATCCTGGGCATAGCGCTGGGCGTCGCCGCGTTGATCGTGGTGATCTCGGTGATGAATGGGTTCGAGCAAGAGCTGCGCACCCGCATCTTAGGAATGGTGGCGCACGCTACAATTACCGGCATTGGTGAAGACCTTAGTGATTGGCAGGGTGCGCAACGCATCGCCAGTGAAAACCCCAACGTGCTCGGCAGCGCTCCCTACGTCGAACGCGAAGCGCTGTTTCAAGGTCGCCGTGTGAGTGGGGCCATCGTCCGCGGTGTTATGCCAGTGCTCGAAACAAGCGTTTCGGAGATAGGTGAAAAGATGGTTGAGGGCAGCTTGGACGATTTGCGTCCAGGTGAGTTCGGTATCGTCTTGGGCCTGGAGCTTTCCTATGCGCTGAGTGCGCATGTCGGTGACAGCGTGACTTTGTACGCGCCGCAGGCGCGCAGCACGCCGGCAGGAATGATTCCGACCGTAAAGCGCTTTCGTGTGGTTGGAATCTTCGAAATCGGCATGTACGAGTACGATCGCGGAACCTCGGTGATCCATATGCAGGACGCGCAGAAACTGTTCCGGATGCGCGATCAGGTGACCGGACTGCGTTTGCACCTCACCGACTTGTTCGATGCATGGACCGTGAGCGAAACGCTGACTAGCCAGCTGAAGGGCAACCTGCAGGTGCGCGACTGGACTCAGCAGCATGCCAACTTTTTCCGCGCCATACGCACTGAGAAGATGGTGATGTTCATCATTTTGTCGATGTTGGTCGGTATCGCGGCATTCAATCTGGTTTCGACGCTGGTGATGGTGGTGACCGACAAACAGGCCGATATCGCCATATTGCGAACCATGGGCGCATCGCCCAGCCAAATTATGCGGGTTTTTATGGTTCAAGGAATCACCATTGGCGTTTTGGGTACGTTGCTGGGCATTGCTCTAGGTGTCTTGATCGCCAGCAATGTGGAGACGTTGGTGCCGTTGTTAGAGCAGACGTTTGGCTTCAAGGCGCTGCCCGGCGATGTTTACTACATCAATCAGCTGCCGTCCGAACTGCGCCCTTACGACGTAGCGCGGATTGGCTTGGTCGCGCTGCTGTTTTCGGCGATCGCGACGATTTACCCGGCCTGGCGCGCATCGCGCACCGAGCCGGCGAGGGCGCTGCGCTATGAGTGAGGCGGATTTCGACGGCGAATGGGTGGTCCAGGCGAGCGATTTGGGCATGGCCTACCGCGAGGCAGGGTTGGCCGTAAGTGTGCTGGACGGCGTGCAGCTGCGGGTCGGTCGCGGTGAACGAATCGCGATCGTCGGCGCCTCTGGCGCTGGCAAGAGCACGTTGCTGCATCTGCTCGGAGGTCTGGAAGTGCCGACTGCGGGTCAAGTTCATTTGGCCGGTCAGGAGTTATCGGCGCTGACCGAGAAGGTGCGTGGCGATCTACGCAATCGCTACTTGGGTTTCGTGTATCAGTTCCATCATTTGTTGCCAGAATTCACCGCACTGGAAAATGTAGCGATGCCGCTGCTGATTGCTGGGCTGACAGTCGCAGAGGCCAGCAGTCGCGCGACCGACTTGCTGCAGCGAGTAGGACTGGGCGCTCGAGTCGAGCATAAACCGGGCGAGATGTCTGGCGGTGAGAGGCAGCGCTGCGCGGTTGCCCGAGCTTTGGTTAATCGCCCCGCGTGCATGCTCGGCGATGAGCCCACCGGGAACTTGGACGAGACCACTGCCGGCCAAGTCTACGAGTTGCTGTTGGAACTCAATCGCGAAGTGGGTACGGCCTTAGTGCTGGTCACCCACGACATGCGCCTTGCCCGACGAATGGACCAAGTGCTTGAGCTACGCGGCGGGCAGCTGCACCCTATTTAGTGGTGACACGCTGCCTAACGGTATGTTGGACACGGTTCCTAAACCAGACACGATAGCAGCGCTCACATGATGGCAACCAGCTAGCCCGGATATTTCATAAACTTCACGCGCCCTCGCTAGGCCCTTGATCGCCCAGCGATTTTTTCTCAGTCGGGTGTATGAACCACTA
>QIMA01000412.1 GCA_003233535.1 Rhodanobacteraceae bacterium | reverse complement strand
GGTGGTGCGTCCGGCGGTTGCGCCAAGTAGGAAGCCGCGAGCGCGCTGGTCGGCGGCGGCCCAGATCAGGTCGCCGACGCGCTGCCAGCCGAACATCGAGTAATAGATATAGAAGGGCAACATCGGTTGATCGTTGACGCTGTAGCTGGTCGCCGCGGCAATCCATGAGGAAATGGCACCAGCTTCAGAAATGCCTTCTTCGAGGATTTGGCCGCTGGTTTCCTCGCGGTAATAGAGCATGGAGCCCAAGTCTTCGGGTTCGTATTTCTGGCCCAGCGGCGAATAAATGCCGACCTGTCGGAACAAGTTGGCCATGCCAAAAGTGCGCGCCTCGTCAGCGACGATGGGAACGATGCGCGGACCGATGTTTGGGTCCTTGAGCAGTTGACCGAGCATGCGTACCGCCGCCATCGTGGTAGACATCGATTTGCCGTCGGCTTGCAGTGCGAACTTGGCGAAATCCATAGCGGCTGGCGACTGCAGTGTGACACTGCTGCGCTGCCGCCGACGCGGCATCGCTCCGCCCAAGGCCTCACGCCGTTCATGCAGGTAGCGCTGTTCGGGGCTGTCCGGGCTGGGCCGGTAGAAGTCCAGCCGCTGCAGCGCTTCGTCGTCCATCGGTAGGCCAAAACGGTCGCGGAAAGTCTGCAGATCGGCCAGCCCCAGCTTCTTCTGCTGATGCGTGGTCATCCTGCCTTGACCGGCTGCGCCCAGCCCGTAGCCTTTCATCGTTTTGGCCAAAATGACCGTTGGTTGGCCAGTGTGCGCTGTGGCTGCGGCGTACGCGGCATGCAGCTTGCGCGGATCGTGGCCGCCGCGGCGCAAGCGGTCGATATCGGCGTCGCTCAGATTGGCGACCAAGTTGGCCAACTCCGGCGTTTGCGCGAAGAAGCGCTCGCGATTGTAGGCACCGTCGTTGGCGGAAAAGGTTTGGAATTGGCCATCGACAGTTTCCGCGAAGGCGCGCAGCAGTTCGCCGCTGTGGTCGCGCGCAAAGAGCACGTCCCAATCCGACCCCCAAAGCACCTTGATCACGTTCCAGCCGGCACCGCCAAACAGCGCCTCTAGTTCGTCGATTACCCGCGAATTGCCGCGCACCGGGCCGTCCAAACGCTGCAGGTTGCAGTTGATCACGAAGGTGAGGTTGTCGAGCCGCTCACGCGCGGCCAGCGACAGCGCACCGATGGATTCCGGCTCGTCCATCTCGCCGTCGCCGAAGAAGCCCCAGACGCGGCGGCCGCTGGTTGATTGAATGTCGCGGTGCTGCAGATAGCGGAGGAATCGCGCCTGATAGATTGAACTGATTGGGCCCAGGCCCATCGAACCGGTTGGGAACTGCCAGAAGTCCGGCATCAACCACGGGTGCGGATAAGAACTAAGGCCGCGGGCGGAAGCGGGCTGTGCAGTGCCGGGCAGCAGCACTTCCTGCCTGTAGCGACGCATTGCGGTCTCATCAAGGAAGCCTTCCAGGTAGGCGCGGGCATATACGCCTGGCGCCGAATGCGGCTGGAAGTAGACTAAATCGCCGCCGTCCGCGTGGTTGGGGCCCTTGAAGAAGTGCTGGAAGCCAACCTCGAACAAGTCAGCTGCAGAGGCGTAGCTGGCCAAGTGGCCGCCTAGTTCCGGCGCCTCTTGATTGGCGCGCATCACCATGGCCAATGCATTCCAACGGATTGCCGCGCCGAGCTTGGCTTCTACGCTCAAGTCGCCCGGGTAGGGTGGCTGTGCGTCTAATCCAATAGTGTTGCGGTACGGTGTGATGCGCGCGCGAGCGGAGTGCACACCGCGCGTTTGCGCATGATCAGCGAGCCGATCAAACAGGTATTGCGCTCGCGCCTGTCCGTGCTCGCGTACGACCGCATCGAAGGACTCCAGCCACTCGGTAGTTTCGCTCGGGTCAAAGTCCGACTGAGCCGAGGCGGTGGCAAGCACGCCGGCGGCGCTGGGGAAATCCTTCATGACTGGCTCTGGTGAGATGCGAGGGTGCTGATGGTAAGCGTTTGTGTCGGCCCCGTGTGAGCACGGGGCCAACGCACACGTGGCGAATTACGCGGCCAAACCCAACGGCGATTCTAGCCCGGATATGTCATGAGCGTTCGTCGCGAGGGCGTCGAGATGGTGTCGTGGTGCGGTCCGCTTCACTGGAGAGCGGCGACGGCGTAGTTTCTTCTACGTCAAACCGATCGTAGGGAGCAGGTCGGGCCACGGCGCGAAGATCGGCGGCCGCAACAGAGGGTTCATGTAGAGACTCATTTGATTTTCGAGTTTCAGCGCAATCCCGCGATTCCGATCTGTCGGCAGGGAGCGTCCAGTTAGTCTCGTTACTTGTCTGCTAGCTGAACGGGCAAGATAGTCAGGCGGTCGCAGATGACAGCTGGCACTGTGACAGTGCAGCATGGGGTGCGCAGCATAAACACTGCGTTCGTTGTAGTTTTGCCGGATGATTCGGCATTGAGGTGAGTGGGCGTGTTAGCAGAATTAAAGCGACGTCGCGTGTTGCCGCTGCTCGGAGTCTATTTGGGCGCGGCCTGGGTAGGCGTGGAGTTCTCCAACTTTATGGTCGAGCGTTACCACCTGTCGCAAGGATGGATTGATGCGCTGATCGCAATGATCGCCCTGATGCTGCCCGCAGTGATGGTCTTCGCCTACAACCATGGCGCGCCCGGACCCGATCGATGGACACGGATGGAGCGCTTCCTTTTGCCGATCAACTTGCTGATTGCAGTTTCCGTGGCGGTGCTGGTCTTCGGCGATCGGCCGATGGGTGCGATGGCGGACACGCTCGAACGAGTCGATGAAGAAGGCCAGAAGATTTCTCGCACCGTTGCTCGAGAAGGCTACCAGCAGCGCTTGCTGTTGTTCGGCTTGCGCGCGGCCGACGAGGCCCCTGAACTCAAGCCGTTGGCTCTAGCTCTACCCAAGATGATTGAAACCAGCCTGGGTAGCGATCCCTTTATCGAACCCGAATCAGTCTCCGGTAACGCTAGGTTCCTGGCTAGGTTGCGCCGCAGCGCTGGCGGTGATGGTAGTGATGTGCCGGCCGCCTTGCGCCGGCGAATGGCCCAGGAGGCGCGTTATAGCTGGATCCTAAGCGGCGAAATGCGCCGCACAGCTGCGGGCTGGACGGCAACGCTGCAGCTGGCAGGAGCGGCTGCCGGCGGGCAGGAAGTCCAGCTAGAGGTTGCTGGCAAACGCCTCACCGATTTGGCCGACGCCGCCAGCACCGAGCTCCGTTCAATCATGGCGCGCCAAATCGGCAGTCCGGATCTGGCTACTGGCGCGACTCTGGATGAGCAGTTCAGCAGTAACGATGAGGCCGTGGCGGCGTACTTGCGCGCCGAGTACCTACGCGACATTCAGAACGATCAAGTGGGTGCACGCGCCGAGCTTGATCGCGCGTTAGAACTGGATGCCAGTTTTGCGCGGGCCTATTTGCTGCGCGCACGGGTCGCACTGGATGAGGGCCGTCAGGCCGAGGCGCAGGCGGACCTGGTCAAGGTGTTGGCGCACGACTATCGCCTCAACGATCCAGGCCTGTTTAAGGCTCGGGCGATGAATTACGGCATTAATGGCCAGTCCGACAAGCGTGTCGCCGTGTCGCGCTTGTGGACAGAACTGCATCCGGCCAGCGCTGAAGCGCAGATCCATTTGGCCATGACCTTGAACTGGTTCGGCAATGAGCCGAGCGCCACCATCGCTGCCTTCGAACGCGTGTTGGAATTGAGCCCAAACTCTACCTGGGTCTACTTGGGTTTGGCCGAGCTGCACCTAGCGCAAGGCCAGATTGATCAAGCCAGCGCTGCTGCAGAAAAGTTTGGTGAGGCCGAACCAAAATCAGCGCGGGGTCCGCGCTGGGAAGCTCGAATGGCGCTCAATCAAGGCGAATTCATGGCTGCAGCTGCGCACGCCGAGCGTGCCGCGCTGTTGCGCCCTGAACTGGTCGGTCCGCTCCTGGACTTGGCTGAAATCGACGCGCTGCAGGGTAACTGGCAGGGCATGGAGAGGCATCTGGATGGCGCAACCGGTGTGGCTGCTGAGCCCCGCCAGCAAATAACCGTACTCTGCGTGCGAGCACAGCTATATGTGCTTGCTGGCTGGCTGCAGCGCGCGCTGCAGCATGCGGACGAATGCGCAGAAGTGGCAAAGACCGTTGCCACGCCGCTGGTGCAGGCGATGGACATCAAACTGCCGTTCTCGGGACTGCGCACTCAGATGCTGGGCCTGGAAAAAACCTTGGCGGAGATCGAGGTCACGCTAGCCGGGTTCGATGGCGAGATGCGTCGGATTGGCAGCTTCGCCCGGATGTTTGCGTACCTGCACGCCGATCGCGCCGACGAAGCAGAGCACGAGCTGAATGAGCTGGTGGATGTCCTGGCGAACTGGAATCGCCAGGATTTGGACTACATGGTCGCGCTAGCGCGTGGGCGGATTGCGCAGATGCGTGGAGACTATGCGCAAGCTGCCACAGAACTGGCTGAGGGCATTGAGCTGTACGACTCCTCGGGTCACCGCAACATGGGTGCAGCTGGCTTCCTATCGTTGCATCTGTCGCTGATTGAGCATGAACTGCGTGCGCTGGTGGCATTGGGCGAATCGGCACAAGCGCTAGAGCGCGGCGAACGAGCGATTGTGCTGTTTCCGGGTGTGGCGGCGATCCAGCTCGCTTACGCAGAGGCCGCTTTCATCGCGGGAAAAGTTGAGCTGGCTAGCCAGTCGCTGCAGCGAGTTGAAGCACTGTGGGCAGAAGCGGACGAGGTTGGCTTGCCAACTCAGCGGATCAGCGCACTGCGCGATAAGCTTCCTGTAAACGCCGCTGGACCAGCACTTTAGCCCGGAGTTTCATGAACTCGCGCGAGGGCGCGCGAAGTTTATGAAATTCCGGGTTAGGTGCTCTCCGTACAAACGTGTCCGGGTCCGACGGCGATTGCCGAGGGAAAGAACCCTGGGGTTGGTTAGGTTCGTTTTTTCCGCCTAGTCGGCTCTTTGCAGGGCGGAGGGTGGCTAAGGTCCCAGTGCGGCCCTCGGCGCGGGTATACTGCTGCACCTTTTCATTGGGAATTGCTACCGTAGCGCTGTGACTTTCTTGTAGTCGACCAGATGAGGCCAACGCCGTCTGGCCAGTATCTACAGCTGCTGCAGTGCACGCGTAGCGCATCCGCCGCCCCGAAGTGATCGTCAGCAGGCGATAGCTCCAGCGCAACTGCGGCCGCGACGGTCTTTGGCCGTTCGTAGCGGGCTGGTGAGATGCGCCGATTCCTCCCATGGGCCGACACTGAATGTCCGACGCTACAACTGCCGCACCTTCTTTTGTTTCTGCCACGTATCGTTTGCGCGTAGCCGGCGCCAACGCTGAACAGCTCGCGCGCTTTATCGCCTACGAACAAACCGTGGAATTGCCGGAGCGTTTGATTAGCGATGCGCGTCTGCTGGACAACGTGGTCGGCCGCGTCGATGACCTGCGTCCTGACGGACCGGATCACTATTTGGCGCGCATTCGCTACAACGCCGAGCTCGCTTCCGGGCAGCTGGGTCAACTGCTCAACTTGCTCTACGGCAACGTGTCGATGGGCGAGGGTATCCGCCTGACGGATGTGCAGCTGCCCGATTCGCTCCTTAGCCAGTTCAAAGGTCCGCGTCATGGTGTAGATGGCGTGCGTGCGCTGCTGGGTGTATACGGCCGCCCACTGTTGGCGACGGCGGTTAAGCCTCGCGGGCTCAGTGACGCTGAACTGGGTAAGTTGGCTGGGCAGTTTGCGCTGGGTGGTGGCGATATCGTCAAAGACGACCAGAATCTGGTTTCGCCCGATTTCGAGACTTTCAAACACCGTGTGGATACCTGCGCTAAGGCAGTGGCCGAGGCGAATCGACAGACCGGCCGCAATACGCTGTACTTCCCGCACTTGGCCGCCGCCGATCAGGATCTCGATCGCTACGCCGAATTTGTGCTGGGTTTGGGCCTGAAGGGCGTTCTAATGTGTCCGTTGATCCTAGGCCTAGATCGTACGCGGTGGCTGAATGATCGCTACGGTCTGATCTGTATGGCACACCCGACGCTGAGTGGCGCGTTTACTCAGAGCCGCGATCACGGCATAGCCCATCATGTGCTCTTAGGCACGTTGTGGCGTTTAGCCGGTGCCGATATTTCGGTGTTCGCGGCGCCCGGTGGGCGCTTTC
>QIMA01000156.1 GCA_003233535.1 Rhodanobacteraceae bacterium | reverse complement strand
TGAGCCACTGGGATGTCGCGCTACCCACGTCTGCCAATCTATGTCGGCTACCAGCATGTTGCCGCCATCGGTGGTCAGTGCTTTGCCGATTGCATCTAGCGCGGTGGTCAACGGTATGCCGCCAATCCCCATCGATTCGATCCGTTCGCTGGCTGCTCCATCCAGTTTTTCGGCCATCCCGGCACCGGTCAAACGACCGAGCAACACCGAGGTGCCGGGCAACCCAGCGGCGCGCCGCGAATCCGCCAGCGCATCGAGCACCGCGTTGGCGGGTGCATAGCCACCCTGACCGGCGGCACCGAGCAGCGAGGCGATCGAGGAAATCAACAGGAACTCATCGAGCTGGAGGTCCGCCGATGCGTGATGTAGGGCCAGCGCGCCAAGCGCTTTCGCCGCAAATGCCTGACTAAATCGCGAGGGATCCATGCCTGCCAGCAGTGCGGGCGCTTGCGCACCGGCGGCGTGGTGGATTGCACGTAGCGGCGGCAGGTCGGCGAATTCGTTGAGCACCCGATCAGCCTCGCCGGGCTGTGCGAGGTCGGCCGCCAAGCCGCGCACCGGACGGCCGCTTTGCTTGGCCAAGGCTCTGGCAAAATCGTGGTCAGGGTGCCGTCCCACTAACACCAACGCTTCGGCACCGCGGGCCAGCGCCCAGGTTGCTAAGGCGCGCCCGAGGCCACCGAAACCACCGGTGATTAGGACGCAGCCACGCAGTGGGGGAGCGGCCTCGGCGGATTCCGACGCTCGCCGCAGGCGTCGGACTAGCCTGCTTTGTGCGCTGACCTTCAGCCAGGCTTCGTCGTCATCAATACTAGTTGCGGTTAGCAGGGCGGACGCGTCGTCGACTTGGATAAATCGGCTTCGCGTCGCCGGTTGTTCCAAAGTCAGGGTCGCCGCCAAACCCGAAAGCGCTGCGTCGAGCGGGTCGCTCGGACCCAATGTCGCAAACGTGAGTCGGGGAGGTGATTGCTGCGTTGCCAAGTGTGATGCGAGCGCTAGTGCGTCGCTCAGTGTTTGTACTCCGCGCGAACCAGCGGCGCAATATATCCATTGATCGGCCTCGACTGCTTGCGCTAGAGGTTGAGCGATGTTGTCGGGGCTAAACCGCACGACTCGGTCTGTCGCTCCGATCCTGCCAACCAGTTGCTTGATGATCGTCTCGTCGTTACTCAAGAACAACCGTCGATGACTTCGACTTGGCGTCACGGTCGTTGCGGGGACAGTCTCGTGCTCAATACGGTACAGCAGACCGATATTGGCTGAGACTGGCGGTGTACGCAGAGCGCGTACGCTGAGGCCGTCGATGCGGGCCACCTGTTGGCCGTCTACGGTCGCGAGTTCCAAGTCGATGGTCGCCATCTCGCCCGCTTCGCGGCAACGTGCCTTGACCAGCAATTCGCCCGTAGCTAACCCGCTCAGGACGATCTTTTCGATGCCGATAGGCAGCAGCGTGGTTTCCCGCAAGGCGGGCGGTAAAGCGCCGCCAGCGGCCTGTAGACAGGCGTCGAGGAATGCCGGGTGTATGCATCCATCTAGCTGCGCGCGATTGGCTACCGGCCGCACTCGAGCTAATGCCTCGTTCTTCCCGCGCCAGAGTGACTGCAGACCAGCAAACGCTGGCCCTACGTCAATCCCGATCTGCTGCAGTTGCTCACGCCAGACTGCGCCTTCGAGCCGATCAACTATTGCTGCGCAGTGGGTGTCAAATTCTGCTGGATCGATTCGATCTAATTTGCCCTGGTGAAGAGCTATCTCTCCCTGGGCATGGGTAATCCAGTCGCCGGTCGAGTTGCGGCTGGTCAGACGGACCTCGCGCACGCCCCCATTTTCAGGTTCGAGCATGGTCCATAGGTCCACTTCACCGGATTCCGGCAGCACCAATGATTGCGGAAAACTGAGTTGGTGCAGGCTTGCAAGCTGCATTCCGGACTGCTCGGCTGCCAATTGCATGCAGGCGATTTGGAACGCACCCGGCACCAGGGCGCGCCCGTCGACCCGATGATCGGCTAGCCACGGGTAGCGTCGCAGACTCAGCCCCAGGCGGAATGCTTGGCCGGAAATTGGCGCCTGCAAAGGCTCGCCAGGCAATACGCTGGGGCCGCGCCGCTGCTTATCTCGCTCACGCCAGCAGCGGCTGCGTTCGAATGGCGAAACCGGTAGTGCAATGCGCCGACCGCGGCTGGCCATCGCCGACGGTTTGATCGCAAAACCTAACTCAAATAATCGGCCTAACAACTGCAGTCTCTCGGTCTCGTGCGCGGCGTCGACACGCACCACGGTCAGGTGCGTCGGCGGTGAGACTCGTAGCGTAGTTTTCGGTCCGCACAGCAGCACGCTGATTCCAAGAGCGGGTAGCGCGTCAGTTAATGCACTCGGATCTTCTGCGGCAAAGCGTGGAATGGATTCGTTTGGACTGGTCGTCGGTTGCGCATCGATCAGCGCATACGGCGTAACGCCGGCGTCGCGCAGCCAATCCAGCATGGGATCGTCGGCGCTCGTTAGCAGCGCCAGTCGTGCTCGATTCAGCGCTCGCGCGGGCTGCGCTTGTGCCAGCCGTTCGCGGGCTTGCTGCGCCGTGTCGGCTATCACCGCGATCCGATGCTCAAAGGCATTGCGACCCCAGGCAGCCGACCGACATGCCGCCGGGAAGTCCGTCGCTTGCGGGAGCCAGTGGCGAAAGCGTCGAATCAACTCACTCAGCGCACTGGGCGTTCGTGCCGAAAGTACCAGCAGGCACGCTGTGGTGTTTTGCGGGGTGGGATCGGCTGGTTCGTCAGCGCGCTCGAGCAAAAGGTGCACATTGGTGCCAGCAAATCCGAAACTGCTTACGCCAGCAAGGCAGCGGCCTTCAATCACCGGAGTAGGTTGCGTCGTCTGCGGGAATTCCAAAGCCAATGAACCGTTGTCGATAGCTGGGTTGGGTCGTTCGAAATGCAAGTTGGGCGGGACCCGACCGCGTGCCAACACCATGATCGTTTTGATCAGCCCCGCAATTCCTGCAGCTGGTCCCAGATGACCAATGTTGGACTTCAAGGCGCCGAGCATCAGCGGCCGCCCGCCATGGGCACCAAAGGCGTCGGCCAAAGCGTGGCATTCGATCGGATCACCCAGTGCGGTGCCAGTGCCGTGGGTTTCCACAAACCCGACCTGCTCAGCCGCTACTCCGGCATCGGCGATGGCATCGCCAAGAACCTGTGTTTGAGCTTTGCGCGAGGGTGCGGTGAGGCTGACCGAGCGGCCATCCTGGTTCATCGATCCGCCGCGAATAACCGCCAGTACAGGATCTCCGGCTTCGCGCGCGTCGGCTAATCGCTTTAGTACCACCACGCCGGCACCTTCACCCTGGACGAAACCGTCGGCGCGGGCATCGAAAGGTTTGCAGCGTCCATCCGGTGCGAACATGTGCAGGCGCGAAAGTCCGACCGAGAGATTGGGCTCCAGCACCACGTACACGCCGCCGGCGAGGGCCAGATCGGTCTCCCCACTGCGCAGACTGCGGCAAGCCAAGTGCACCGCTGCCAGCGAGGAAGAACAGGCGGTATCAACGGCGATCGCTGGGCCGGTCAATCCCAACTGGTAGGCGATCCGTCCGGCTGCAGTGCTCGCCACACCGCCCGATAGCGTATGAGCAGTGATCGCCGCGGGGTCTTCGATGCCGCGCTGGTAGAACTCGGCGCCGTTAATTCCTATAAAAACGCCTGAGCGCGACCCGTTCAGACTGGATGGGGCGATCGCCGCACGTTCCAGCGCCTCCCAACTGGTTTCCAGCAGCAGCCGTTGCTGCGGGTCCATCTCGGCCACTTCGCGTTCGGATAGCTCGAAGAAGCCGGCGTCGAACTTGTCCAGACCATCAAGGAATGCTCCCCAGCGCGTCGCGATACGTCCGACCGCGTCTGGGTCCGGGTCGTACCAATCAGCGTTGCTCCATCGCTCCGGCGGCGTTTCGCAGACCGCGTCATAGCCAGCCTCGAGTCGCTCGGCGAACGAATCGGGTGAATCGACTCCGCCCGGCATGCGGCAGCCAATCCCAACGACTGCGATCTCACTCGGTGCCGACTTGGTCTTCGATGCGGCGGCGCGGGCATCCGCCAGTTCAGCACGAAGCTGGCGGATGCTGTGTATCGCGCGGCGCAGCTGTTCGTCGTGCATGTTCAGCCCTTCACGCCAATGTCGCGCAGCTCGCTTTCGAGTAGCGCTGACAAGGCATCAGCGTCGAGGTCAACCAAATCGTCAAGCGGACTGGGTGCGCTTGGCTGAGCGCTATCAAACAGGCCTTTGAATGCCGATTGAGCCAAGTGCATGGCCAGTGCGCGGACGCTGGGATGGTCAAACACCAAGGTCGCGCCCAGACGTGTTGCAGCCGCCTGCGACAGCACATTACGCAATTCAATCGACATCAATGAATCCAGTCCTGCTTCGCGCAATGGTGCGGAATCATCCAGCTCGCTTTCTGGCAGCCGCAGAATGCGCGCCGCTGCGCCGCGAATCGCATCGCAAAGACAGTCCAAGCGATGTCCAGGCGCGGCTGCCTGTAAGCGCGCCTGCCAGTCCTGCTGACTAGGTCGAGAGCGTGGTTTGTCGGCTGGGGACTGCTTAGCTAGCGTGCGGGTGCAGACGCCTGCAAGCAGTTCGGGAAGTCCACCTACCGAATAGCGCTTTGCATAGCGTTGCCAATCGACATCGATGATCGTAATGCTGCCGACGTCAGCGACCATCGCTCTACCCATCGCATCGAAGGCGGTGGCAGGCGCCATGAAGTTGAGGCCGGACTCGGCGACTTTCACTTCGATCTCGCTGCGAACTGCGGCGCCAGCCTGAGCAAAGGCGCCCCAGGCTATACACAGCGCAGGTTCGCCGCGTTGGCTGCGCTGACGCAGCAGACCGTCTAACGCTGTGGCTGCCGCGGCGTGATTGGATTGTCCGAACGGTGCCAGCAGGCCGGCGGCCGATGAGAATGCGACGAAATGGTCTAGCGGCAAACCCTGCGTGGCTTGCTGCAATGCTTGCATGCCGTCGAACTTGGCATTCAGGGGCAGCAGCATGGAATCGCGCGTTTGTCCGATAAGGGCGGCATCGGACAGCGCCCCAGCCGCGTGGAACACACCGGCAAGCGGAGCCATCGCTTGCGCCGTACTCACCAGCTTTTGCACGGCAGCCAGATCAGATACGTCTGCAATCTCGCAGCGCAAATCGATTCCGTCGAGTTCTGCTCGCAGCGATAGCACGTTTTTTCCAGGGGGCGAACGTCCGGCTAAGACCAAGTGCCGAGCCCCACGTGCATGGAGCCAGCGCACGAGGTGCGGCCCTAATCCGCCAAATGCTCCGCTGACCAAATAGCTGGCGTCGGCGCGCAGCGCAGGGGCCCCAGCCGGTAGCGAACAGCGTTGCAGCCGGGCTGCGTAGGCGCGTCCATTCTCGATTTGCACGTCACTGCGTGAGCCGACGATGGCGTCGATCAGAACTTGCGTTTGTTCAGCCTCAACTAGCGTTGGGTCCAGCGCTATGCAGCGACAAGACGTTTCCGGGAGCTCGGCTGCGACGCCACGAGCGAAACCGGCCAGGCAGGCAGAAGTGGGCTGTCCTGAGGCCAGCAGGGTTATGCGTGGCGGTGGGGTCAGCGTGGCAACTCGTTGCGTCAGGGCATGGGCCGCTGTTAGGCACTGCTGCGCGCTGATTGTCGTGTCCAAACCATCAATGAACAGCAATTCATCGACAGCCGAGAGCGTGTCGTCATCTGGCGGTAGCAAGACGTCATGACCGGCCTCTTGCAAGGCTACGCCGATTGCTTGACGTCGGGTCGGTTCGGCGCCAATCAGGGCGAAGCGCCGTCGCGGCGAGCGCCTAGCCAAGATTACACACTGACGCGAAATACCAGCGAGTCCTGCATGACCTGGATCGACGATTTCAATCTGCTCAAAGCCAGCCACGCTCAGGCGGCGGCGCCACTGGGTTGCCGCGATTAACGCATGCGTGCGATCGACCTCTGACTTGAACGCCCACATTCCGGGGGTCAGACCGAACGTGACATCACCCCAAAGAAACTCGCCCGTGTTCTCTATCAAAAGCAGCAAACCGCCCGGTGCCAGTAGCTCGCGAACGTGCGCCAGCGACTGGTCGAGATCAGTGGTGGCGTGCAGAACATTTGCCGCGATCGCAAGGTCGAACGCGCCGGATGCG
>QIMA01000515.1 GCA_003233535.1 Rhodanobacteraceae bacterium | reverse complement strand
AGGGCTACGGCCATTGGCTGCGGGGCGCGCCTTGCCCTGAACGCTGACAGACCAACTGAACC
This sequence comes from Rhodanobacteraceae bacterium, assembly GCA_003233535.1. GTDB lineage: Bacteria > Pseudomonadota > Gammaproteobacteria > Xanthomonadales > SZUA-5 > SZUA-5. The sequence goes on along the minus strand of QIMA01000515.1, from coordinate 6,117 downwards.
CGTCATTAGACCGTTGACAGGACACTAGGAGTTGGCCCCGGACTTTGGGCGCGATGGATCGAACAGGACAGAGAACCGACCAAAGCGCCCGGTTCCTTTGTATTCGGCTCGATCACCTACGACGCAGCCGTAAGCCTCAACCCAGGCGTGGCCCTTTTCGATGCCGGTGTCGCAATAAATGTCAGCCTTGGCCCCCAACCACCTCAGCAGCCACCAAATCAGCAGCGCTTTGCGCAAACAATAGGCATCTCGACCGCGGTTGGCGTTGCGCACTACGCGCCCCACTCGAACCAAATTTCGCGGTCAAATCTCCGCACTACGCCAAGGCGGAGGGCTGGTGACGCGCATCCAATGATAGGTCTGGCGCACGCCTAGGCGACGAATGCTGAAATCGATCGCGCCCAGGAACAGCCATGCCAAGCTGATTGGCACGACCATGAGTACACGACGGATGAATGCCAAAGTCTGCAGTCAGGTCGGCACGGGCGCGCGCAACCGGCCGGCGAACTCGGCGCACGCTGACGGCAGTCGGCTCCAGTCGTCGGCCAAGTTCAATTCATACAGCTTGCATTGAGTAAGTAGTCCTCGGCACTGTGCTAGCAGGTCGGCTACTTCCTGTGCCGGATTGAGATAGGCGGCCAGCGAATTGCAGTAAAGCAGAGACATGGCGGATGCACCGGCGGCAAGAGGTTGCATCCGCAAATCGGTGGCTCCATCGCCCAAGCGGGAACCCAAAAACAGCAGCGAGGTCAGCGCTGGCGAACAGTCCGCGCTCGAATCAAGCGGTAAGTAGTACTTCTCAGCCCCAACGACGATGCGCGAGGTCTGATCGGACAGGCTCAGCCCCTCCACCGAGTCCGACCACAAGCGCAATCGGCCGTAACCTGGGCGCACGCCGTAGCGATCGCCAACCGATTCGACTACAGCAAGGTCCTCGACGACGATGCTCCAGCCCTGCTGCTGCAGAGCCGCGGCAAAAGACGACTTACCGGCCCCAGATGGACCGCAAATCATCACCGAGTGCTCATCGCGTACAACCACCGCAGCGTGCAGACATAGGCGCTGTAGCGCCTTGAAGTAGCACAGCATCGCCGTGCCGGTTATAAAGGAACCGAGCGAATCCCGATGCATGGTGGCCGGTGCGCAGACGGATAAGCGATGATTTGCCGGGTCGGCCTCCACCGACAGGCCGTCGATGATCTCGTAGCGACGAGCACCCGTTTGGTTTTTGAGAATGCGCAAAAACCGATGACCGGCATTGGCGGCTCGCTCGGCGTCGTGAGTCAGCACAGTTTCCCAAACCGAATGTCCATCGACCGGTTCATGAACGACTTCGATCCGCAGAGGCTCGGATCCGTTGCAGGCTTCGGCGTCTGCAACCGCGTGGCAGTGACCATCCAAGTAATGGCGAGGGCCAATCAGGACCATGCCAAAGGCTAGGTATCGGCCTAGCTCAGGGACTTCTAAGCCGCCGTGACCGGAAAGCGAACGAACCACCTCAGTCAATGCTCAGGCCAATCCGGTGGTACGCGCGGCGAGGAAGGCTTCGTGCGCAGAGTGCTGTCTGAGCTGCTTGCGTATCTCACCGTCGGCGCCACACACCGTGGTCGTCCAGGTGTAGGCGAAATCGCCGCCAGCAGGCCACACGCTTAGACGCAGATCGAGTCGATCGCCGGCGACCAATTCGACCGGCTCTAGCAGCGGCAAGACTAAGCGACCGTAAACCATCGGCGCCTTCGCACCGGGTGCAGCCGACATGCCCACGCCAGGCACTAATTCAGCGTCAAACCAGAGCAGATAGCAGTGCATCGTTCGCGATTGCCCTGCCGTCCAGCTCAACGTCGCTGGTGCCAGGGAGGGCGTGCTTTGCGTGTAGTCAAGCGTGGCGAAGCACTGGCCATCGAAACACGGCGTCAATCCACGCGGAGGCGGGCGCCGCGGCATTGAAGCTTCAGCTGCGCGCAGCTGCGGCATCGTCAGATCCAGATCGTTTTCCAGCCAGGGTCGTTCCACGTCACGCGCATACCAATCGGCGTCTTCCACCGGCGCAGCGTAGAGCGTATCGCGCTGCGGCATGAGCGTCGCATCGGCAGTCAGCAAGCGCTTTTTGGCGTCGGCCAACACGTCGAAGGCATCGCCCAGGAACGGCAATGCACCGCGCAAATCAGATATCAGCATATTGGCGCGCTGCGCCGGCTGGAAATCCTGCGAAGAGCCATGAAAAAACTCGATGCGGTCACCCAGCCCTAAGCGCTCAGCCTCCTGCCGCCCATATTCGATCAGCGGACTGGTTTCCACCGCATAGACCTTGCGGGCTCCCTTGATAGCCGCGTAGAGAGCAAAAGCTCCGGTGCCGGCACCCAGATCCAATACAACCGAATCCGGTGTTAGGTGGAGATCGATTGCCGAGCGGTAAGCCTGAGTACGAACCCGATCGCGCAGCATATTGCCGTATTCATGCAGTCGATACACTAGGGTGCAGCCGTCCCTGCGGAGTCTTCGGCCGAGAGCAGATCGAGCTTGACGAGCTCGCCGACAAAGTTACTTACGTCGGTTTTGGCCTGAGCGGCGTCTAAGGAATAGCGCTCGATTAGCAACTGGCGTAGCTGCTCATCGCCTTTGCCGGCCTTGATCTCGGCCCACAGCGCAATGCCGCTGGCATTGAGCGAGAAGAAGGTCTCACGCTGAAGTGAAAGTAAGACGATCTCATCGCCAATATTTTCTTCCAGTACATGGTCAGGAACGGTGTATCGCATAATTATCCAAGTAAGTTCGGTTGACTGGTTGGAGGCGGCCGTGCCGCAACCTAATGATTCCGGCGCTCTTCATCGCGGGATCGACCTAGAATCATGCGTCCCACGAGCCGCAGAGGCCGAACCATAAAGCGAAATGGCCGCAATAGGGGCGGCAGTGGCAAAAATTCATGGTCTCGGTCCGACGGACGCAAGCTGTCGACGATCAGGCGCAATTTATCCTTGCTAGTTTCCGCCATCGCCACGCGCAGGGCGTAGAAGTTGCCAAGCCGCTGGGCATCTGAGGAATGCGAGAGCAATAAGCGCCCAATCCGTCTGAGCTGGGCTGGGCTGAGGGCCGGACGTGATAGCGGGTGGGTCTGCGGTGCGTTGGGGGCTTCAGGGAAAAGATTGCGGACCAATTGCAACGTGGCACGGAGTATTTTGTGTGCGTGCTGCTGGTGTGCCAGCGCATCCAGCCGATCCCAATCCAAATCGGAGGCGCGACCAATCATTTCAGGAAAATCCAACAGCCACTGCAGTCGCGACCAGTCATGCTTGTAAGCATGAATGGCCAAGTACAGCAAGTTCGCCTCAACACGGGGTTCGAGTACTGCTAAGCCGCTGCGATAAACACGTTCTGTAGCGCCGTCCCAAAGAAAACCGCCGCGATAATAGGGCCCGAACTGCGGACCGGCAATGCGCCAATGCAGTTCGACCATCTCATCGGTTTGTTTATGTTTGAAAACGACATGGTAGCGGTGCTCCAGATCGTGATTTTGGTACGGCGAGTGGTAGCCGTTCTCAAGCAACAGCTGCCAAGCACGATCACGGTCCGCTTCGTCGACGAGCAGGTCCAAATCGCCAAACTCACGCAAGCTTGGCTGAGCGTAATAGCGATCGGCCATGTATGGCCCCTTCAGGGGTATCACGGCTATACCCTCTGCTCGAAAGACCTTGAGGACACGCACTAGCTCCGCACGCAAAGCCAGGCTTCGATAGGTACTTAGGTGCGCGCGCTCACGTAGCTGTGCAAACAAAACCTCCGCCGACTCGCCCTGGCCGCGTTGTTGGCTGATGTATGCGTGCAGATAGCTGGCAACGCCATTATTGACTGCCAACTGCAGCAATTGAGCCCAATCCTTCGTGCTCCAGGGCTTCGGCTCATCTCTCGGCACGCTGGCGATATCACCGCTGGCCGCAACGATCACGAACAAACGACTGGCGATTCGAGAATCGCGGGAGCGTTGCGCGTTACTCAAGATCTTTCCTCGGCACCAAGCTCGGCCAATTCATCCAGCCGCTCCGACGGCCACACCAACGTGTTCCACGCTGGCATCGGAAGCGGACGGTCCAAGTTTCCACCAACCTCAAACATGCTGTAATTCGCCTCGCTAAGCAGTTCGCCCACTTCAGTAGCGTGTTCAGGAGCGGTTTCCACAATCATGACTGGCCGCACCGTGCGTAAGAATTCGCAACCCGCCCTCAACACGGCCAATTCAGCGCCCTCAACGTCAATCTTCAGCAAGTCAGGCCTGGGTAGTTGAGTCATGAGCCAATCTAGCGACTGACAGTTCACCAGCAACAGCTCTCGTGCATCGCCAGCCTGCGGATTTCCCTTCGCGCTACTCAGGTGGTTGAGCGCGCGATCGGTTCGCGCTATCTGGAATTCTGCGATTGCAGCCGAAGCTCCAACCGCCATTGGCAAGATTTGAACCGTGGCACCGCGATGGGTGCCCGTAGCCAGCGAGCGCCGAATCAGATCAACCAGAAACAGGTCGGGTTCAAACGCCACTATCGAGCCATTCGAACCCGCGATCGCCGCAGCCGCCAGACTAAAGATCCCCTGATTCGCGCCCAAATCCCACACGCACATTCCCGGCTGCACATAGCGCCTCGCCCAGTTTAGCAGCCCCTGAGCCTGTTCGGACTGCCAACCGGGTTTCCAGGTCGAGAGCAACGCTTCTGGGCTGCAATACACAACGCCGCCATGCAGGTCAGCCGGGAGACGCTTGATGAGCACGCGGTTGCGGCTCACGCGACGCAGTAGTTGTCGTAATGCTAGCTTCACGCTAAAAGATTCCGGCACGAGAACTCAGCAAACCTTTGGGTTTGCGCGATCACGATCGACTTGTTGCAACCGATGTTCTCGCAGCTTGACGCCGATATGCAGATCGTGAGCGACGCGCAGCAGGCAGTAGTCCAGCCCGGCCCGACCATCCAGGATTCCACGCCGGAACAAATAGGTATAGAGAAACCGCCAAAACGCGCGACCGGGCAATCGCGTAGCCAAGGTTTTCAAAGCCCGTCGACGCGCAATTAGATCGCTCCCAAACATGTTTTTCCAAGCAATAGGCGCAGACCGCAGGCGCGCAATCAGCTCAATCTCGTCGGTTGAGTATTGGTTGTGGCGCCCCACCCACTGGTGCACGCCTTTACTAAATGCCTCGTGCCGCCAGCCGTTTTTCATATATCGCAAAGGCCCGTCAGTGACTTCGCGCTGACCATGCCCTTCCTTGCGATAACGAACCTGACCCAGCTTGAGCAAGCGCAATTGGTACGACGGATACATTGTCGAGTACTTCAGCCATTGCCCGAGAAAATAATTTCGTCCAGCAATGTAGCCTCCAACTTGCGGTCCCGGCGACGCAATGAACTGGGCGATTTCCTCCAACAATTTAGAATCGCAGTACTCATCGGCATCCACAAACAGCACCCACGGATGCTTCGGTTCGGCATTGTCCAGAGCCCAGTTGCGTTGATCGCCAAAGTCCTTGAACGGATGATCGAAGACGCGAACGCCGCTGCAAGCAGCGCGCGCCCGCTCAATCGTGTCATCCGTGCTGCCGGAATCTACGACTACGATATCGTCCACGGCGGACATTGCCTGCAAACAGGCATCAATGTTTGCAGACTCGTTGTAGGTCAGGACAATGGCAGTGATAGGGATCAAAGGATCGTTTTAGGTTTTAGGTTTTAGGTTTTAGGTTTTAGGTCGAGATTTTGGATCAACTCAAGCGCTGATGTGGGGCTGACGCAGCCGCTACACACCCGTCATGCCCGCAAACGCGGGAATCCTTACCATTCCGAACTACTACACTTTCACAAAGGAACTGCAGGAGGCTGCTTGAAGACGACCACGGTAGCGATTTGGCTTTCGAACAAGTCCGAAGTGACAACTCATCAAGCTTCGCCGCGTCCAGCATTCTCGGCGACACGAGAAATGATTTCCTCTAACAATGCTGGTCGAATGTGCAGGGTCGACTTGTCTGGAATGGACCTCAAGCGCACTAGAATTTTTTGCACAGTGCGCCGGCCAATTCTTATGGACCTGATCAAGATTCCCAACGTGCCGCGGGCGTCGACGCCGACAGTCTTAGCCGCC
>QIMA01000231.1 GCA_003233535.1 Rhodanobacteraceae bacterium | reverse complement strand
GCAGCATGGCGGAATCGACCGCGGCGGCCTTGCTGATAACGGCCGCCGGCAGCCCACAAGGTGGCCGTGCGCGCCGAACTGGAGCAGCCCTGATCGCAATAACGCTGACCACGATCACAACGCGAACAAGTCAGGCATTGACGCCGACAGCCCGCACAACCAACCAAGCAACCAAGCAAGCAAGCAAGCAGACCTTTCCATCGGCAACCCCATGCCGATATCACTGGGCAATGATCCAGACTACGGTTTTGCCGCCCTTGCTAACGTGAGACGCGGACCGCGACCATGCAAAGCTGGGTGAGAGGACTGGCTCATCGGCAACAGTTTCAACTGCATGCTGCGGCTGTGCCCGTGGCAGCGCGAAGACGAAGCAATCGGCTCCCCGATCTCAAGCGCTTTTCTCCTGGCGGAAAGCTGGCGAACCGAGTCGGTGGCAACTGCTCACGACTTCAGTCCGTTCATACGCTCATTTCAGGAGGTGCATCGTGTCGCAGCTACAGCTGATCCTCATTAACAATGGCAAGAACCCCGGTAACTTGGTGGTTTACCAGCAGACGGGCAACCAAGTGGCTAGCAATCGGCTTGCATGGTTCTCTAAGTACGTTTATCCCAGCACTCAGGTGAGTTTTTCGTGGGATCCTCAAGACCTGGACTTCGTCTGGTCCGGCACCGGTCAAATTCAGTCCGGCGTGGTGTTTGAAGCCTCTCAGGTCGTGCCTGCCAATCTGGCGACGAGCAACAAGATCACGCTGTCATACAACGGCACGGAACACGTTTTCTTCTTCAATGGTCAGACCGCTGGGGAGCCTACTGGCGTGCTCATCATCAACCAAGACAGCACCCTGCCGGCAAACGCCGCAGCAGTCGGTATCGGCGTGGCGGGGCGCGCTACATTCGCGGTGCAGGCCCAAAGCAACATGATGTTGCAGGTCACGTACAAACCGACCTATTGGGTGACCTTCGGTACCGTGCAGCAAGGTGAGTTTTTTACCATAGAGTCGACGTTAACGCCGATCCAAGTTGAATTCCCCGCTAACGTCAACTCAATGACCGTCACCCTCAACGCCGACAATACGTGGACTGTGAAACCCAACATCATGATGGCTGCCGAAGAGGCGGATGACTAAGGGCGAAACAGCGCGGTCAACCGCCTAGCCCGGATATTTCATGAACTCGCGCGATCATCGCGCGAGTTCATGAAACATCCGGGCTAGTTCACGCGCTCCGAAGGTGTTAGTCGGTACATTCCCAGCTACGATAACCGCACGCGCAACCACCCCCGGGAGAGATGATGAGCACTGGTTTCGGTAGCAACACCCAATCACCGCTGGCTCAGGCCGATTTTGAGAGTGTCGCCAGCGCGGCGATCGACGCTGGCAAGAGCTTGCCGCAGATGCTGATCGAGGTGTCGCGCCGATTCGGCTCGCACCCGGCTTTCACCAACATGGGGCGCACCTTGAGTCACGCCGACTTGGATCGGCTGAGTGCGCAGCTAGCGGGCTACCTGCGGGGTGATCTGGGGCTCGAGCCCGGCGAACGGGTGGCGATCATGATGCCCAATTTGCTGCAGTTTCCGGTTGCGGTGCTGGGCGTGCTGCGCGCGGATCTGGTCGCGGTGCTGGTCAACCCGATGTATACGACCCGCGAACTGCGCCATCAGCTGGCCGATTCTGGTGCCAGCGTGCTCATCGTCGTCGACAACTTCGGCAAGGTGGCTGGCGCATCGTTGGAGGGCACTGCGGTACGTCAAGTGATCACCACCCGCGTCGGCGACATGCTCGGGTTCCCGAGATCTTTGCTGGTGGACTTCACCTTGAAATACGTCAAGAAGGTGATTCCGCCCTTCGCTATTGCCGGTGCAGTGCGTTGGCCACAGGCGCTGGCGCTGGGTGCAAAACGGCCGCTGATCGAACCACAGGCGGGCGCCGACGAGGTGGCCCAGCTGCAGTACACCGGCGGTACTACCGGCGTATCCAAGGGCGCGGCGCTGTCGCACACGGCGTTGATGGCCAATGTCGGGGCCTGCGAGCAGTGGTTGGGACGGGCGCTTGATCCGCAACGCGAAGTGGGCTTGATCTGCCTGCCGCTTTACCACATCGCCGCCTACACCAACATGCTGTACACGTGGGTGCATGGCCTGCACGGGGTGCTGATCACCAATCCGCGCGATATCCCCGGGCTGATCAACACCTTCAAAGAATATCGACCGACGCTCTTTTCCGGCGTCACCACGTTGTACGACGCGCTGCTCAACGCGGCGGAGTTCAATCAGCTGGATTTCTCCAATTTGAAACTGTGCATCCAGGGCGGCACGGCGTTGCGCCGCGCCACAGCGGAGAGCTGGAAGTCACTCACCGGGATCGAGGTGGTGGAAATGTACGGACTATCGGAGACCGCGGCTGGGATTACCGTCAATCGTTGGGATAGACCCAATCCGGTGGGCTCAATCGGCCTGCCAATGCCGGACGTGGACCTGTCCCTGCGCGATGAGGATGGCAAGGAAGTGCCTATCGGTGAGCCGGGTGAGCTGTGTGTGCGCGGCCCGCAGGTGACCAGCGGCTACTGGCAACGGCCGGAGGAATCGACCCAGGCTTTTTTCGCCGACGGCTGGTTCCGCACGGGCGACATCGCCAAGCGTGGCGAAGATGGCTATTTGTTTCTGCTCGATCGGCGCAAGGACATGATTTTGGTGTCCGGCTTCAACGTCTTTCCAAATGAAATCGAAGACGTGGTGGCAATGCATCCGGGCGTGCTGGAAGCCGCCGCTATCGGCGTCCCCAACGAAAAGACCGGCGAGGCGGTGAAACTGGTGGTGGTTCGCAAGGACCCCGCACTTACCGAGGACGATCTGCGCGCGCATTGTCGCCAGATGCTAACCGGCTACAAGCAGCCGCGGACCATTCTGTTCATCGACAGCTTGCCCAAGTCCGCCGTTGGTAAGGTGCTGCGGCGCGAGTTGCGCTAGGAAGAGGAATCTTCGTCTTTTTTACTGACGCTGGCATTTGGGTGTACGCAGCGGCAAGACTCAGGACCTCGCTGACAACCCTCACGTACGAGCGCGAAGAATTGGGACTTCATAACACATTGATAAATAACGAGATCATATTTAGTCATAATCTAATCAAGACTCCCGGATCGCCAACCTATACATCACTGACTCGCGGTGCAGCATGCGTCTGTCTGCACAAACCTCCCGGAGTCGTTCATGCTTGTTCGTCGTTTAGCCCTTGTCTTTGGCGGGATCCTAATCGCCCTACTCCTGGCCCCAGGCAGTGCAACCGCTGCGCTGATCACCGTCGATACACTCGATGACGCCGTCGTGCCGGTTTCCAACGGCCAATGCAGTCTTAGAGAAGCGCTGCAGGCGGCCGGCAGCAACCTCGCCGTTGATAGTTGCGCAGCCGGCGCTGCCGCAGCGCTCGATGAGATCCGGTTCGATTCCGCACTGATTCCCGCTGACCCCATGGCCCCCTTCCAGATCACCTTGGCCGGTGCGCGCCTAAACGTTAGCGGGCTCGGTGATCTGGCTATTTCCGGTCCGGCACAGCGACGATTGAGCATCGATGCCAACGAGCTCTCGACCGTCCTCAACATCAGTGTGGATGCATCGGCGACGCTGGCCTTGGAGCATCTGCGCCTGACCGGCGGCGCGGGGGCACAGGGCGCAATGCGGTTGGGGTCGGCCGGCACGACCGTCTTGCGCGACGTCCATTTTGTGGGCAACGCGGCCACTGACCGAGGCGGCGCAATTGGCGGCTACTTGGCGTCGGCGATTACGATCGAGATTCAGGATTGTCTATTCGAAAACAATACGTCAGACAGTTTTGGCGGCGCCATCGGCATCACCACCTTAACGGCGGCCGGCAGCTTGAGCCTGAGCGTGCGGGGAAGTCGCTTTGTGACCAACACCACGGGTCAGTTTGGCCGTGGTGGTGCGATCTTCCTCTTTCCGCTAGCTGAGGGCAGCAACATGAGCGTCCTGATCGACGATTCTGTTTTCAGCCAGAACGTTGCAGACGTCGAAGGCGGTGCTATCTCTGCGGGGGGACTGTCTACGAGCGACAGTTTTACTATCCGCCTGACTCGCTCACTATTTATCGCCAACGTGGCAACCGGTGGCGGCGGTGGCGGTGCTCGATTGAGCTCGGCTAACGCAATCATTCAAAACACCACCTGGATCGCCAATCAAGCCGAGGGTACCTCCGGTGCGTTGCAGCTGAGTAATTTTTCCGCCGCCGTAGATCGCGACTTGATAGTGACTGGCAACACCTTCTATCAGAATATTTCCGAGGGCATCGTCGGGTCCACCGAGCACGGTCGCTGGGGAATGCATCCGAGCGCCGGATCCAATAACGTTGTTGTCGGCAATCTTTTTGTTAGCCGCAACGACAGCAGCTTCGATGGCTGCGCAGTAAACAATTTGGCCTTTGCCGACAGCGTCAGCCGCAATGTCAGTAACGATCCCAGCTGCATTAACTCAGCCACTGACGTAGGCGTCGCTGATGCCAAGGTCGCGCTGGCGGACAACAACGCGCTGCAGAATGTCTCGATAGCGCTGCTTCCTGGCAGTGCGGCGATCGACGCCTGGCCGATGGCGGAGTGCGCATTGACCGCAGACATGCTCGGCGCCGCACGGCCCACGGACGGCAATGACGACGGCAGCAGTGATTGCGATAGCGGTGCAACCGAAGCCCCTACAGGCCGACGGCTCACGGTGTCTACCGCTGGTAGCGGCAGCGGCAGCGTGAGCACGCAGCCGGCGGGCATCAGCTGTGGCCCGGATTGCGAGACGGCGTTCCCGCTCGGCAGCGCAGTGACCGTCGTCGCTAGCGCCGCCCCCGGTAGCGTGTTCAGCGGTTGGTCGGGAGAATGCGAAAGCCAGACCAGCGTGTGCGATCTGAGCATGAGCGACCGGCGTCAGCTGGTTGCCAACTTCACCCTAGACGTCAGAAGTTCGGTCTTGAGCGTAGCGCTCAGCGGTCCCGGGCTAGTCGCTTCAGACCCCTCTGGAATTTACTGCACACCAACCTGCTCAGCGAGCCTGCCAAATGGACAGATTGGCCTGTTGGCGATACCCGACATTGGCGCAACACACGTATGGGGCGGTGCCTGCGCGGGCACCCTAGACACGCTGTGCGATGTGAACTTGAGTGCAGGCACCGAGGTCAGCGTTGCCTTCGTCGCGCAGAACTTCGATCTCAACGTGACCAGCAACGGCACCGGTGCCGGAACGGTAAGCAGCATGCCCGCCGGTATCGCCTGCCCCGCCGATTGCAACGAACTCTTTCCGGCCGCAACGGTGGTGACGCTTAGCGCGCTGGCGCAGCCCGGAAACGTCTTTGCCGGCTGGACCGGCGCCTGCAGCGGCAGCGCTAGTTGCGTGGTCACGATGGATCAGATGCAAACGGTGAATGCCGAGTTTCAGCAACGCGTGAGCCTAGACGTGACCCTCGTCGGACAGGGTCGGGTGGTGAGCGACGTCAGTGGAATCGATTGCCCCGGACTTTGCGCTGCAGATTACGACCAGTTCACCGTCGTGCAGTTGATTGCCGCGCCCGCATCGGGATGGCGTACCACTTCCTGGGAAGGCTGCTCCCCGCTGCCCATGGACCCGAATCGCTGCCAGCTCAGCCTGTTGGTGCCAGCCTCGGTGACAACCACATTCGAGATGCTGCCTGATCCAATATTCGTCGATGGCTTTGAGTAGCGCCTATTCCGCATCAACAGCAGCAAACGAGAACTCGGGAAAAGTGTCGGCCAGACGCTTACGCACCTGCCGCGCTGCGAGCGCGTCGCCCTTTGCGGAGAGGTAGCGCGCCTGCAGGACTAGTGTTTGATAGCTCTGAGTGCTCCATTGTTGGGCAATAGCCAGCATCGACTCGACATTGGCTAGATCGTGTTCAGCCAGGAACAGGTTCGCTAGGTCGAAAGCGACAAACGCCTCCAGATCATGCGCGCCGGCAGATCTGGCAGTTCTTAGCGCCGCTTGCAAAGCGTCGATTCGAGACCGCGGTTGCTCCTGCAGCAGCGCGCGCAAGTGTTCGATGCGAATCGCGACATTGCTGGACGAGTTGCTTGGGAACTTATCGTCCAGGGCGCGCAGCAGCTCAGCGGCAGCGGCATTGTCGCCGGTCCGCGTCAGCGTTTGCGCCAGTTCCACGGTTGCGTAAGCGGCCTCGTGCTCCTCTTTG
>QIMA01000367.1 GCA_003233535.1 Rhodanobacteraceae bacterium | reverse complement strand
GTTTCGCCTAGAGCCCGCCAAATTAGCCGAGTATCCAGACCACCGCTGGTTTGAGTTCTGGAGCGAACTGCAGCCCATCTATGCCGCCTTCGAGCGCGATCGACAGCCGCCGAAAGTGATTGTCGACGCCGGCCACTACCGGCTGGGCATGCCGCCAAATTGAGCCAACGCTGCTGGCTTTAGCACTTCTGGCAACTGGCACTGGCTACTGGCACTGCTCCATCCCAATTGACTTTTGCTTATACTCAGCATTAGGATAAGTCGCTCACGTCCTTGAGCCCCAGTGGGATCGTGGGCTCTCAATGCTCAGAATGAGCAAAGCTAGCGGAGAGCGGCGATGGTTGAACGTCTGGATGACACTTTAGCTCCGATGGAGGTCAGCGTATTTGAACCGACAGCGGAATCGAGCGCCCGTCAACGCATTCTCCCGGACGAGGAATGGCTGTTACATCAGCCGCTGATCGAGGAAATTCAGCGGCTCAAGGTAGCGCGTAAAGCCGTCATCCTGGCGCACAACTACCAGACTCCGGAGATTTTCCACGGGGTCGCCGATCTCAGCGGCGATTCGCTGGCCTTGGCGCGCCTAGCTGCCAGCAGCGAGGCGCAAGTTATCGTCATGTGCGGCGTCCATTTCATGGCCGAGACGGCGAAAATCCTCAGCCCGGAGCGTACCGTGTTGATCCCGGATCTGGCCGCTGGTTGCTCTCTGGCCGACTCCATTACCGGTGCCGACGTCCGTGCGCTGCGTGAGCAGTATCCGGACGCTCCGGTCGTGACGTACGTGAACACCAGTGCCGAGGTGAAGGCCGAATCCGATGTTTGTTGCACTTCGTCGAACGCGTTGGAGGTTGTGGAGTCGTTGAGCGCCGAGCGCGTATTGTTCTTGCCTGATCGCTATTTGGGCCACTGGGTGGCCGGGCAAACGTCCAAAGAATTAATCCTCTGGGAGGGTGCCTGCGAGGTGCATGAGCGCTTTAGCGCTGCCCAGATCCGCGGTCTGCGCGAAGGCGGGCGCTCGCTCAAGGTGTTGGCGCACCCCGAGTGTCCACCCGATGTGCTTGCTGAAGCCGACTTTGTGGGCTCCACATCTGGAATGATCAACCATCTCAAACGCACGTTGCCCGCTCGCGTCGCGCTCATCACTGAGTGTTCGATGAGCGACAACGTGGCGCTAGAACTGCCGCAGATCGAATTTGTGCGGCCATGCAATTTGTGCCCGCATATGAAGCGCATCACCCTGGAGAAGATCCGCGACACGCTGCTGCACATGCGTTATGAGGTGCAGGTTGAGCCCGAGTTGGGGCGGCGCGCGCGGCGGGCGGTGGAGCGGATGTTGGCTATTGGTTAGAGCAGGGACACACTAAGCAAGTCATCAGCCGCGACAGGGTGCCCATCACTGATTTGCACGAATAGAGTGACACAAACTGTCAACTTAGGGCGCGCTCGGGCACAATACGCTCATCTGTGTGATTCGGCTTTGCCGGATGGATCACACATTGAGACGTGAAATCGTTCCACACTTATGATTCTGGACCTTGTCGTATTCGCGCATTGGTCCGGCGTGTTGGAGTCAGCGCAATGGCCGATCAGTTCGATGTCGTCATCGTTGGTAGCGGAGTCGCCGGTTTAAGCACCGCGCTGGCCGCACGCGGCGCGCGCGTGGCCGTCGTTACCCGCGGCGTGATTGGACTAGACGGCGCCAGTTCCTGGGCCCAGGGCGGCGTTGCAGCCGCGATTGGTCCTGGTGACTCGCCATCACAGCATGCCCTGGATACCCTCAAAGCGGGTTGCCGCCGTAATCACAAAGCGGCGGTGCGCTGGATGGCCGAAAGCGCGCCCGAAGTCGTTCGCTGGCTGGTTGATATCGGCACCGAGTTCGACCGAATTGGTGCCAATTTGGCGCTTGGTCGCGAGGCGGCGCACAGCTTTCCGCGTATCGTGCACGCGGGCGGAGACGCCTCCGGAGCAGAGATCATGCGTGCGCTGCGCGCTGCCGTGGAGATGTCCAGCCACATCGAAACTTTTGAACACTGTCAGGTGCGCGAGCTGATCAAGCTCAACCAGTCGGTGGTCGGCACCGCAGTCCAGAACAACCAGGGCGAGGCTTTCGAGCTATACGCACCGCACGTCGTGCTGGCCACAGGCGGAGTCGGTCAGCTGTTTCTTAACACCACCAATCCACCCGAGTGCGACGGTAGCGGTTTGGCCATAGCGCATCGCGCTGGCGCCGAATTGGCGGACATGGAATACGTGCAGTTTCATCCAACCGCGCTTGCGCCGGCCCAGCCAGGGCAGGGCGAGCAACTGCTGTTGATTACTGAAGCTCTGCGCGGAGCTGGGGCACAAATGGTCAACGAGCAGGGGCTGCGATTCATGCTCGCTCAGCACGAAGCGGCCGAATTGGCGCCGCGTGACGTGCTCTCGCGCGCGGTTTGGAGTCAGCTCGAACATGGTCACGTGGTTTATCTGGACGCACGCATGCTTGGCGATTCATTGCGGCAGCGCTTCCCAACCGTCTTCCGTTCTTGCCAACAGCGCAATATCGATCCACGCCAGGAACTGATCCCAGTGGTGCCCGCCGCGCACTATCACATGGGCGGAATCAAAGTTGATTTGCACAGCTTGAGCACGCTGAACGGTCTTTACGCGATTGGTGAAACTGCCTGCACCGGTGTCCATGGAGCCAATCGGTTGGCTAGTAATTCCATGCTTGAAGGCGTGGCGTTCGGTCGCGTATTGGGTGAGCGACTGGCGCGCATGCCCAAACCGGCCCGGATACCGCCGGTTGGTCTGGGGATTTGGCGCGAACCTAACAAAGGCGCACCGATCTCCGAGGCAATGGTATTTGCGCGGTTGCGTCAGCTGATGTGGTCCTGCGCGGGTTTGGTTCGCTATGAAGATGCACTGGAAGCGGCGGTCGATCAGCTGCAACTGCTGGAGCGTCGCTGTCTCAACGGCGCGAAAGTGCTGGACCAACTGCTAGTCGGTCGCTTGCTAGTCGAAGCTGCCAGACGGCGTACCGAAAGCATCGGTGCCCACGCCATTGCGCCGCGTCGCCCACAGGTGTCTGGTCAAGCGGCGGCCTAGTGTTTCCGCGTCTTTAGCCCTGATACGGCGTTGCTCGTCGCAGCTAAGGCGGTGCTATGCCTATTCCTCGCGCCTAGTCTGACGACCAACTACATCTGAACTAAATTCAACGTATTCAACAAACACCACACTAGTGGCCCGCGCAATGGTACGGGTCGCCGCAGGCCGTGGCGACTGTTCTGTGTCAGGCTGCGGCGTGGGCTCCGGCATGCTCGCTAGCGCCTATTTCGCGCACCATCCCGCGTGAGTGAGAACTGCGTGCTAACCGTTGTCGGAGGTCGGCGGCGGAAGTGCCAAAGGCACGCCGGAACAAACGGTTGAAGGTGGAGCGCGAATCGAAGCCGACTGCCTCAGCGATATCGCGCACCGCCAGTCCGGTTTCGGCCAACATCCGTCGCGCTTTGGCTAAGCGCACGTTGACCTGATAGTCGTGCGGGCTGGCACCGTACACGGCTGAGAATAGACGCAGGAAGTGGGTGGGAGAATAGCTCGCCAAGTCTGCCAAGGTGGCCAGATCAGCCGGCGCGCCGCCGGGGGCATCGAGCAAACTGGCGACGCGGGAGAGCCGCATGAGCACATCGCGCTGATGGGCCAGCGTGCGACCGGGGCATCGAGCCATCAGATGGCTGTTGGCGCGCTGTCTGGCCCATAGCTCGGAGAGAAAGTCATTCAACGCACTCTGGTCATCGATCAGCCCCTCAGGTTCAAAGCGGCAGCGACGGCTAAGCGACTGCAGCGTGCCGGCGATCGGATCTGCTTGCCCAACCAGTGTCGGCAGCAGGCGTCGTTTCGGAGACTGTTGGGTGGCGTCAGCATTCAGCGCGACCGCGCCCAACATCACAGTCAATACGCTGGCCGATCTTTGTGACCGTACGCTGTACTGGGCACCTTCCTCTAACACAATGATGCCATCGGTCGGGATCTGCGCATGGACGGCACCGCGCCGCAGCAACACTGGACCACCGAGTGCCATGATCAAGCTAGGTGGACACCAGGCTCGGGGCGCTTCCTGGCCCCGAGGGGTACTGATCACGGCCAAGCTCAGACCGTGATTACGCTCGTTAAAATGTCCGGGGTGAGCGAAACTCGGGCTCGCCGCTTGGCTTTGCTTGACCAGTACCAGATCCATCTTCGCGCTCCCGCCTCATGGTGGGTTCAGATTGGACTAGTGCTAATTCAATGTACTGACGGGCAAGTGGCGTGAAGCGGAGGTTGTGCCGACGAATAGCCGACGACCCACGGTGCTTCCGTTTTGAACAACATTTGATACGCACAGGCGCGAATATTGCTGAATCGGGTGCAACGTAGGCCCGCTGCGTGCGCTCGTATGGCGATCAGGCTATAGACGATGCACTAAGCTTGATTGAAACTCATCGTCGGGCGCGTCTGCGCACACGAGACTGCTTTGTCAGTTTTGCGTGTTGCCAACGACTCGATTGCAGTCATAAAGCTCCAACAGCCGAACGCAAATAACTGATGGTCCCAGTCGCACAACGCGCGTTGGCAGTAGCGGCCCAGAATGCTGGGTACGGGCCGAACTGGGCTGCCGGATACGGTCGCTTACGCTGCCCTTGTCGGTGCGACTGCGAGTTGCTGGCCCACAGCAGGTCAGCGCCGACATGACCGACGACGATATCAACGGCCTACAGGGGCGGCGGCCCGCATCGCGCTTCGTCCAGCTAGGTGCTGCGCGCATAGATTTGGGTACACATGAGGTCCTAGTCGGGGGGGATTGCACGCGACTGACCCCGAAGTCGGCGGAAGTGCTCAAGTTGCTCTTGCGCCACGAGGGCGAGCCGGTCGCGCGCGAACTGCTGATCGACCAAGTTTGGCGCGATCAGTGCCCATCGGACGATGTGGTGACCAAGGCGGTCGGCGAACTGAGGCGGACCTTGACCAACGGTGGTGAGCAGGTCATTGAAACCATTCCGCGCGTGGGCTATCGACTGATCGTTCCGGTGCAGTGGCTCGATACCGAAGCCTCGCTGGCGGCACTGGATGACGAATCGGTCGCCAAATCCGTCGAAACTGCCGACGAAACAGCTGACGTTTTACCGACGTCCAGCGAACCTGGGCCGGAAACGCCTGCTTCTAGTAAGGGAAAATTTGTCGCACCGACGCAACCGCGTTGGACATGGTGGGCGCTGGCAATGATTCCAGTTTTGCTGGTAGTGGCGGCTCTGGGTTGGCGGCAGCAGCTGCAGCCAACCGTGCCCAAGCCCACCGAGCCATCGGCATTGCCTGCGCTGCTGGCCGGGCGCTTGAATGTGGCTCTCAAGCCGATAGCCGCCGAATTCGGCGCAGAGTTCATGCCGGCGATCTCACCCGATGGTCGAATCGTTGTCTATTCGCAGTGGGCTGAGGCGCAAAGCGGAAACGCACGGTTGATGATCCGCACGATTGGCGCCGAGAGCGCGCGTTCGCTTACTGCGGTTACCGACCGCGCTGAAATTGCTGCGGCTTGGTCTCCGGACGGCCGTTCGGTGGTGTTTCAGAGCGCCATCCCGGGCTCTTGCCGGCTGATGATGATCGATAGCGTGAGCGGCGATCAGCGGCAAGTTGGCGATTGCTATTCCAGTGACGTGGAGTGGATGGATTTTACACCGGATGGTCGTGGGCTGCTTTTGTCTAGATCTGTGGGCGAAACTGGGCCGCAGCTACGCATACTCAATTTGCAGAGCGGTCAGTTTACTGCGCTGAACTATCAGCGCAGCGATGGAGACAACGATGTCCACGGGGTGTATTCGCCTGACGGCGAGCGGCTGGCATTCCGCCGTGGCGCATCACCGCACAGCGATATCTACGTGACGACCGCGCAGGGCGGTGAAGTCGAGCGCATGACTACGCTGCGCACTAGTATTCGCGGCATGGACTGGATGCCCGACAGTAGGCACATCGTTTTTTCCTCCGACCACAACGGTTCTCTATCGCTTTGGTTGCTCGACACGAGCAACGGTGACGTACAGCCAGTAGGTGCCTATGGCGCCACCTTTCCTAGCGTCGCGCAAAATGGCGATAGCTTGGTGTTTCAGCAGCAACTGCAGCCGCACAACCTCATTCGGGTAGACCTTAACGAGGCGGGAGCCGACCGCATTGTGCCGGTATTCCAGTCCGCGCGCGCGGATGGCTTCCCAGCGCTTTCTTACGACCGCAAATCCCTCGCTTTTGTCTCCAACCGCAGCGGTCGCAACGAGATCATGCTTGGCGACATCGCTTCCGGGTCTGTTACCCGCTTGACCCGAACTCATGCCGGCGAAGTCAGCGGTCCGGTGTGGTCCCCGGACGGGCAGAGCCTGTTGTTTACG